>NZ_JBHUDE010000108.1:0-6243 GCF_042678205.1 Oceanobacillus luteolus | reverse complement strand
TTAGTTCTTCATGTGGCATAGAAAAGCACCTCCTTCAATTGATATTTCTATCTTAGCAAGAGGTGCTTCATTTTTGTATGCGTTGTTTGATTACGGGTTTACGATGTCTCGTCAGCAAGCAGGAGAAAAAGGTGGCAAAGCTACTGCAAGAAATCACGATCAAGAATTCTTTGAAGAAATCGGTCAAAAAGGTGGAGAAGCCACTTCCAGAAACCATGACCAAGAATTCTATCAAGAGATAGGTCAAAAAGGTGGAGAACAAACTTCAAAGAATCATGATCAAGAGTTTTATGAAGAAATTGGTCGTAAAGGCGGAGAAACAACTTCACAAAACCATGATCAAGACTTCTATGAAGAGATTGGGCGTAAAGGTGGGGAAGCCACTTCCAGAAATCATGACCAAGAGTTCTATGAAGAAATTGGAGAAAAAGGTGGCAAAGCAAGATCCCGTTCACGTGACAACAACAATAATAACTAATCAACTCGAAAAATAATCTAGTTAAACTAGTAAAAGCACAGTGATTCGATCATACTTGTTGAATCGCTGTGCTTATTTTATTTTTAGAGATTAAATGAGAATGATATGCTATAACTGGAGATTCCATTTTCAGGCTTATAATTTAAATGAGAATGTGAAATAGTGTATAATAATTATATAATATAGAAGAAACAGGATGATAGATTCTCATACTGTTTTTTTCATTTTATAGTAGAAAACGAATAAAGGGGGACGGTTGTTTATTCATTTATTTATAATGTATGAGAGCTGAATATCCTTTGATTATTTGGTTTTCGACAGATAATATACAATCTAATGGACATAAGCCCGAATGGGTTGATTATTAATTTGAAATCCTTTAAGATTGTAATGAGTATAGATTGAGAATGAATTTCACATTCATCTCGGAAAAACTAGAATATAGCATTTGGAGGTATTAATTATGGCAGGTTCAGTATTGGAAATTAAAAATCTTCATGTATCTATTGAAGATAAAGAGATATTAAAAGGTGTTGACCTTACAATTAAAGGTGGAGAATTCCATGCAGTCATGGGACCGAACGGAACTGGTAAATCTACTTTAGCATCTGCAATCATGGGACATCCACTTTATGAAATAACAGAAGGAAGCATTACGTTCAATGGTGAAGATGTACTAGAAATGGAAGTAGATGAGCGCGCACGTGCTGGTCTGTTTCTAGCAATGCAATATCCTAGTGAAATTAGTGGTGTAACTACATCTGACTTCTTGCGCAGTGCAATCAATGCTCGTCGTGAAGAGGGCGATGAAATTCCATTGATGCAATTCATTAAAGAACTTGATGAGGCACTAGATTACTTAGAAATTGATAAAGGTATGGCTACTCGTTATCTGAACGAAGGTTTCTCTGGTGGAGAGAAAAAACGTAACGAGATTCTTCAATTAATGTTATTGAGACCAGAGATTGCTATCTTAGACGAAATCGACTCAGGACTTGACATCGACGCGTTAAAAGTAGTTTCAAAAGGTATCAACAAACTACGTGATGAAAACTTTGGAACATTGATCATTACTCACTACCAACGTTTATTGAACTACATTACACCAGACTATGTACATGTTATGATGCAAGGCCGCGTTGTTAAATCTGGTGGTCCAGAGCTGGCGCAGCGTCTAGAAGCTGAAGGCTATGAGTGGATCAAAGAAGAGTTAGGAATTGAAGACGAAACAGTAGAAAATGCATAAACGTTAGGAGGAGTAACATGACTGTGGAAACAAAACTGTCATTTGATAAGGCATATATTGAACAGTTTTCTAAAGATAGAAATGAACCAGAATGGATGCTTAATTTCCGTCTGGATGCAATTGAACAGGCTGAAAAGCTGGAAATGCCAAAGCCTGATAAAACAACGATCAGAAATTGGAATTTCACTGATTTCAACCATGAGTTCAAAACAGGTGAAGCAGTTTCTTCCGTTAAAGATTTACCTGAAGAATTAAGAGTATTCTTTGATGAAGATAAAGCTCCAGAAAACCTAATTATCCAACGTAACCATTCTGTTGCTTATGCTTCTCTAAGTGAGGATTTAAAAGAAAAAGGAGTAATCTTCGTTGATTTGCTCACAGCTATTCGAGAGCATGGAGATTTAGTGCAGAAATATTTCATGACTGAAGATGGAGTTAGTGTGAATGAACACAAACTGACAGCTCTTCACGCTGCACTTGTTAATGGTGGTGTTTTCCTATATGTACCACAAAACGTACAAATTGAAACACCAATCCAAACAATCTTCTGGCAGGAAGATCCTGATATTACTTTAATCAACCACGTATTGGTTGTTGTTGATAAAAACAGTTCAATCACATATGTAGAAAACAATCTTTCTCATAATGCAGAAACTGAGACTGTAGCTAATATCATTACAGAAGTACACGCTCTTGATGGTGCGAAAGTTGCTTATGGTGCAGTAGATAACTTTGCAGCTGCAACTACAACTTATGTTAACCGTCGTGGTATTGCTGGTAGAGATGCTACTATTGATTGGGCTTTGGGACAAATGAATGATGGAAATACAATCTCTGAAAACGTAACTCGTTTAGTAGGGGATAACTCTACATCTCAGGCAAAAGCTGTTTCTGTTGGACGTGGAAACCAAACACAAAACTTCACATCTGTCATGCATCATGATGGAAAAGCTTCTGATGGATTCATTCTACAACGTGGTGTGATGAGAGAAGCATCGACAGCAATATTCAATGCTATCGGTAAAATTGAACATGGTGGAACGAAAGCAAACTCTGAACAAGAGTCTCGTGTTCTCATGTTAAGTGAAAAAGCTCGTGGAGATGCGAACCCAATTCTTCTAATTGATGAAGATGATGTTACAGCTGGTCACGCTGCATCCGTGGGACGTGTAGATCCAATACAGATGTATTATCTGAAAAGTCGTGGATTGACTGATGATGAAGCACAACGCCTGTTAATTCATGGATTCTTAGATCCAGTTGTTTCCCAACTGCCGATTGACTCTGTGAAACAACAGTTGAAACATGTGATTGAAAGGAAAATCAATTAATGGACGTAAAAGCCATTAGAGAACAGTTTCCGATTCTCAATCAGGAAGTGAATGGACATCCGCTTGTGTACTTAGATTCCTCAGCAACATCACAGAAGCCAATTTCTGTGATTGAAGCTTTGGATAAGTACTATAGGGAATCAAATTCAAACGTTCACCGCGGCGTGCATACTCTAGGTAATCGTGCAACCGACCTATATGAAGGTGCACGAGAAAAAGTTCGGGCTTTCATTCATGCAAAAAGCACTGCTGAAATTATTTTTACCCGTGGAACTACGACATCAATCAATACAGTAGCCTGGAGTTATGCAAGAGCCAACTTGAAAGAAGGCGATGAGATCGTCATCACGCCGATGGAGCATCACAGTAACATCATTCCTTGGCAACAGGCTGCAAAGGCTACTGGTGCAACGTTAAAATATATTCCGTTACAAGAGGATGGCACCATATCATTGGACGACGTCAAGGAAATTGTCACTCCACAGACTAAGGTTGTCGCTATTACTCATGTATCTAATGTACTCGGTACGGTCAACCCAATTAAGGAGATTGCTGCAATTGCCCATGAAAATGGTGCAGTTATTGTAGTAGATGGCGCACAAGGTGCCCCTCATATGGAAGTTGATGTACAAGATTTAAATGTGGACTTCTATGCTTTTTCAGGACACAAAATGTGCGCTCCAACTGGGATTGGCGTATTATATGGTAAACGTGAACTATTGGAAAATATGGAACCTGTGGAATTCGGGGGAGAAATGATTGATTTTGTGAACCTCTATGATTCTACTTGGAAAGAGCTTCCTTGGAAATTTGAAGGTGGGACTCCAATCATTGCTGGTGCAATCGGCCTTGGTGCGGCGATTGATTTTCTTAAAGAAGTTGGTCAAGATAATATCTTGGAACATGAGAAAAAACTTGCAGCCTACGCAATGGAGAAAATGCGTGAAATAGATGGAATTACCATATATGGTCCTGAAGAACGCGCTGCTCTTGTCACCTTCAACCTCGAAGAAGTTCATCCACATGATACTGCAACTGTTTTGGATGCGGAAGGAATTGCAGTACGCGCTGGGCACCACTGTGCACAACCACTGATGAAGTGGTTGGATGTTACTGCAACGGCGAGGGCAAGTTTCTATCTGTATAATACAGAGGAAGATGTTGATCGTCTCGTTCAAGGGCTGTTGCGAGCGAAGGAGTATTTTGGTGATGTCTTTTAATAATTTAGATTCGCTTTATAGACAAGTAATTATGGATCATTATAAAAATCCTAAAAATAAAGGACTAGCAGATGGTGGATCCCTAACTGTCGATATGAATAATCCTACTTGTGGAGACCGGATTCAGCTACAGCTGCAGATTGAAGATGGTGTAGTGAAATCTGCACGATTTGATGGGGAAGGTTGTTCCATCAGTATGTCATCGGCTTCCATGATGACCCAAGCGATAAAAGGTAAACCGATTGATGATGCCTTGGCTATGTCGGAGCTATTCTCTGATATGATGCTTGGTAAGGAAGTGGATACAGAAGGCTTTGATTTGGGAGATATTATTGCACTTCAAGGTGTTTCCAAGTTTCCTGCCCGGATCAAATGCGCGACCTTAGCATGGAAAGCATTGGAAAAAGGTGTCCAAGAAGAGGATTAAGGTTTTGAAATACCTAAAGGAGGTTACGATTTATGGCTAAGAATATGCCTGAAGTAGGAGATTATCAATATGGTTTCCGTGACAAGGATGTTTCGGTTTTCCGTACTGAAAGAGGATTGACTCGAACTGTCGTTGAGGAAATCTCCAAAATGAAAAATGAACCAGAGTGGATGTTGGACTACCGCCTGAAAGCATTGGAACATTTCTATTCCCGTCCAATGCCACAATGGGGTGGGGACTTATCCGGTTTAGATTTTGATGAAATTGTTTATTATGTTAAACCTTCTGAAAAGCAAGGTAGAACATGGGATGAAGTTCCAGAAGAGATTAAAGATACATTTGACCGTCTTGGAATTCCTGAAGCAGAACAGAAATATCTTGCTGGTGTTTCTGCTCAGTATGAGTCAGAAGTTGTATACCAAAGTTTGAAAGAAGATCTTAAGGAATTAGGAATCATCTTTACAGATACAGATACTGCATTACAAGAACATGAAGAGTTATTCAAGGAATACTTCGGTACAGTTGTTCCTTACTCTGACAATAAATTCGCAGCGTTAAATTCAGCTGTATGGTCAGGTGGTTCTTTCATCTATGTACCTAAAGGTGTTAAGAGCTCCACTCCATTACAAGCATACTTCCGTATCAATACGGAAAACATGGGGCAATTCGAGCGTACGTTGATCATTGTTGACGAAGATGCATCTGTGCATTATGTAGAAGGTTGTACCGCACCAACTTATTCTTCAGCTTCACTTCACAGTGCAGTTGTTGAGATTATTGTTAAAAAAGATGCATATTGCCGTTATACAACGATCCAAAACTGGTCGAGCAACGTATATAACTTAGTTACTAAACGTGCTACAGTAGATGCGAATGGAACGATGGAATGGATTGACGGTAACCTTGGTTCATTACTTACAATGAAATATCCAGCTATTCTATTGAAAGGTGAAGGCGCAAGAGGTAACACTATGTCTATCGCGTTAGCTGGTAAAGGACAATTACAGCATGCTGGTGCGAAAATGTATCACTTGGCACCAAACACTTCATCTACCATCGTGTCTAAATCTATCTCACGTAATGGTGGTAAAGTTTCTTACCTTGGCCTAGTGCACTTCGGACGTAAAGCTGATGGAGCACGTGCAAATATTGAGTGTGATACGTTGATTATGGATAACCAGTCTACATCAGACACGATTCCATACAATGAAATCTTAAATGATAACATCTCACTTGAGCACGAAGCAAAAGTATCCAAAGTATCTGAGGAGCAATTATTCTACCTCATGAGTCGTGGATTAAATGAAATTGAAGCAACTGAAATGATCGTAATGGGCTTCATCGAGCCATTTACGAAGGAACTTCCAATGGAATATGCTGTTGAAATGAACAGATTAATCAACTTCGAAATGGAAGGATCCATTGGTTAATTATCAGAAAAGAGGCTGGGACAAAACCCCAGTAAATAGAAAATAGCTTCGCGCTTTTTGCGCGAAGCTATTTTCTATTTATCATAATTTTAGTAAACAAAAAGGACACCT
>NZ_JBHUDE010000107.1:0-6126 GCF_042678205.1 Oceanobacillus luteolus | reverse complement strand
GAATAACCTCCCAATCTTATATGTTTATTCTAACAATAAAAAAATAAACTGCGAAGCAAGAGCCGTACGCTCTCTCACTTACACAGTTTATTTTACACTCCCGACTGTGGTACTGGTATTCTAGACGGTGTTCCAATGGCGTTTGCTAACGTTGTAAATAAAGGCCGTATCGGTATTGTAGGTGCTTCTGGTACAGGTATCCAAGAAGTCTCTGCGATTATTGACCGTCTTGGTGAAGGTGTAAGCCATGCGATCGGTACGGGTGGTCGTGACTTGAAAGATGAAGTTGGTGCAATCACTATGATGAACGGAATTAAAGCATTAGAAAATCATGCTCAAACAGAAGTTATCGCTATCGTTTCTAAGCCACCGGCAAAAGAGGTTAGAGACGAAGTTGTTGAATTACTTCACAGCTTATCTAAACCAGTAGTAGCAATCTTCCTTGGTGAAAAACCTGAAAAACATGAAGGTAACGTTTACCATGCTTATACGTTAGCTGAAACTGCCCATATTGCAGTTGACTTAGTTCGTGGAAATGAAGTGCGTAATGATGGTTATGTAGGAGACTACAAATTCGAAGGTGCTTCATTGAAAGATAACCAAAATGCAATTAAAGGACTTTATTCTGGTGGTACACTTGCTTCAGAAGCGGCGGTTATGCTTTCCGATGCTCTTGGACTTGGTTCTGAAATCACGAACGAAGAAGGTTATGTATTCCGTAAAGATGGTCATATGATTGTGGACTTAGGTGATGATAAATATACTCAAGGTAAACCACACCCGATGATCGATCCGGAAACTCGTGCCAACTTTATTAAAGAAGCTGCTAAAGATGAGCAAACAGCAGTTATTCTACTTGATTTCGTACTTGGTTACGGTTCTCATAACGATATGGCGAGCGCATTACTTCCAGCAATCCAAGAAGGTATGGAACATGCGAAATCAGAAGGAAGAGACCTATACTTCGTAGCTTCTGTATGTGGTACGAAGAGTGATCCACAAGACTACCAAGGTCATATCAACCGACTTCGTGAAGCTGGCATCATCGTGAAAGACAACAACGATGAAGCAATCCGTACAGCTTTGGACATCATCGGCCTAGCTATGAATGATGTAACGAAGGAACATGTTGAAGCTGAGAAGACAAATATTGACCTAACTATTTCTGAACAAATCTCTGAGCTTGTTAATGACCGTCCACGTATTATCAACGTAGGATTGAAGAGCTTTACTGACGCAATTGTTGCAAATAATGTTCCGGTGGTTCAATACGATTGGAGACCAATTGCTGGTGGTAACGCAAGAATGAGAAAAATCCTTAGCTTATTGAAATAATTAAACCAAAAACGGAAGCGCTCGGTTACGTAAAGTTTCTGAGCGTGGAAGTTTTGAAAATGAGTAGCGAAAATCCAAGGAGGAATTATCATGAAATTTAACTCAATCGATGAAGCAAACAGAGCCGTTATTGACAAAATCGCTGGTGGCGCTCCATTTCTAGTTGATGTTGTTCCAGCTAAATCAAAAATCAAGGAATTCGAAGACCGTAAGCTTCTACTACATGCTGGCCCACCAATCAAATGGGAAAACATGACGGGTCCAATGCAAGGTTCATGTATCGGTGCAGCTCTATTCGAAGGATGGGCTGATAACGAGAAAGACGCGGAAGAAATGCTTGCAAATGGTGAAGTTGAATTCATGCCATGTCACCATGTTCGTGCTGTAGGCCCAATGGGTGGTATCACTTCTGCGAACATGCCGGTATTAGTTGTTGAAAACCGTTCAGAAGGTAACGAAGCTTACTGCACAATGAACGAAGGTATCGGTGCGGTACTACGTTTCGGTGCTTACTCTGATGAAGTTATCAACCGTCTACAATGGATGCGTGACGTGTTAGGACCAACAATCGCAAAAGCTTTAAAACTTACTGCAGATGGACTAAACGTTAACGTAATGATTGCTAAAGCAATTACAATGGGTGACGAATTCCACCAACGTAATATTGCAGCATCCCTTATTTTCTTAAAAGAGATCACTCCATATATCGTTCAATTAGATATGGATGAAAAAGAGCGTCAAGAAGTTGTTCAATTCTTAGCTGATACAGATCAATTCTTCCTGAACATCATGATGGCTTCTGCAAAAGCTGTTATGGATGGTGCAAGAACTATTGAAGCTGGTACAGTTGTTACAGCAATTTGCCGTAACGGTGAGAACGTTGGAGTACGTATTAGTGGTATGGGTGATGAGTGGTTTACTGCTCCTGTTAACACACCACAAGGATTATACTTCACAGGATATTCTCAAGAAGATGCTAACCCAGACCTTGGTGACAGTGCGATCACGGAAGTATTCGGGGTAGGTGCGATGGCAATGATCGCTGCTCCTGGTGTTACTCGTTTCGTAGGTGCTGGTGGATTTGATGATGCACTAAAAACAAGTAATGAAATGGCGGAAATTTGTATCGACCATAACAGTAACTTTACAATTCCTACTTGGGATTTCAAAGGTACACTACTTGGAATTGACGCACGTAAAGTTGTTGAGACAGGCATCGAGCCAGTAATCAACACAGGTATCGCGCATAAGAAAGCTGGAGTAGGACAAATCGGTGCAGGTACAGTTCGTGCACCAAGAGCATGTTTCGAAAAAGCAATCGAAGCGTACGCAATCAAATTAGGCTTGATCTAAATGACACAACGGTTCGTATATAAAGTAGAGGAATATAATCGACATATTCCTCTTCTTTTTTCGAAATACAAAGAAGGTCATATCCATAGTAAATTCAATAACGGCTTCAATATAAAAATGGGTGATTCGCTTGTTTTTATTGGTGGAAAACAAAGTGGCCGACTTCCTTTTTCATTTATTCTGCCCATCCCTGATGTGCATGACCTCTTGACGAAGATCAGTAATAATGACCCGGTGATTTGGCATAATAATACAGAGATACTGAGCATAAACGAAAGTTGTGATATTGTGTATCTTGAAGGAAAGCCTTATGAAAACAAGTTGGAACTTATCCCTGGTAGTGTACATTCTCTATCACGGCATTTAGAAACATTATTGCTTGCTTTGGCGGGTAATGACGAACCAACAGGGTTAGGTCTGGATATTAATGAATTTATGGAGCATTATGTCGAACATGAGAGTGGGTCGGGAAGTTCTTTTGATGTATACTATGACTTAATGGCTATATTGTATTCGGAAGATGAACAAGAAGTGGAACGTGTCCTTCGCTATTTTCTGGGAAGAGGGAAGGGAGGCACTCCAACAGGAGATGACCATATTATCGGTTTGATGGCCATCTATGCTGTTTCAAAAGAGTGGTCTCCATTGTTCCCCGAAACACTTTCCAGGATAATAAGCAGTGAAAAAATCACAACCGACGTCAGCATGGAATATTTGAAATATGCTTTAAACAATCAATTTGGTTCGCCAGTGATTGAATTGATTCATGCTATGACTGAGGAGAGCAAGGCAGAAGTGCAAGTGAAAATTAATAATTTATTGTCAATGGGCCATAGTTCGGGTCTCGATACTACATTTGGAATCTTACTAGGTCTTTTGGCGATGAGGAGGAAAAGTAATGGGTGAAAGAGTAGTTATCGCTTTAGGTGGAAATGCAATTCTACAACCAGGTCAAGAAGCAACATATGAAATTCAATTGGAAAACGTACGTAAGAGTGCAGAAGTTATTGCACGTATCATCAATAACGGACATACAGTTGTTGTTACACACGGTAATGGTCCGCAAGTTGGTAATATCTTAAGACAAAACGAGGAAGCAAAACATGTTGTACCAGCAATGCCGTTGGACGTATGTAGTGCTGAATCCCAAGGATTCATTGGTTATATGATGGAACAGTCACTCAGAAATGAACTGCTCAAATTAAATAACCAAGCTCCTGTTGCTGTGACGTTAACACAAACAGAAGTTTCTGCAGATGATCCGGACTTCCAAGATCCTTCTAAACCAATCGGTGTTTTCTATTCTGAAGAAGAAGCGAATAAGTTAGCAGAAGAAAAAGGCTGGATCGTGAAAGAAGATGCTGGTAGAGGTTACAGACGTGTTGTTGCTTCACCAGAACCAAAGTCTATTCTAGGCTCTAAAGTCATCCAACAACTATCTGAAGCTGGTACAATTATTGTAGCTGGCGGCGGCGGTGGTGTTCCTGTTGTTAAGCAAGCTGACGGAACATACAAAGGAATCGAAGCGGTAATCGATAAAGACCGTAGCGGTTTCAAATTGGCTGAAGAAATTAAAGCTGACACATTCATGATCTTGACTGATGTAGAGAACGTATATGTAAACTACGGTAAACCAGATCAAAAAGCACTTACTGAAATTTCCCTTGAAGAAGCTCAAGGCTATGTAGATGAAGGACAATTCTCTGCAGGAAGCATGGGGCCGAAAATGGAAGCTGCAATGAATTTTGCAAGAACAGGCGGGAGAGCAATCATCTGTTCTCTAGACAAAGCTGACTTAGCAATGGAAGGTAAATCTGGCACGCACATTGTTGGATAATATCAAAGGTGACAATGACCTTTAGGGACGGCCTAACTGGAATGCGGTTCTACCGGAAGCGCATGAAGTTCAGGTAGTCCCTGCCCTCTGGAGCTAGCCGTAACAAAAGCGGAAGCGACCTTGCAAGTAATTATGATATAAAAAAGATGAGGTCTTTGGCCTCATCTTTTAATTATATCTCTTTAAGAAAATCAAAAATTTCTTCAAAAGATGACTTAACTACATCATCATTCATATTTTCATCAAATTGGTGTTTTCCATTGGGAATAGTAATTAGATTACTTTTTACTTCATTGTGCTTAAGTGCTTCTAGCATCTGTACAGACTCTTCATAAGGCACATCTTCGTCCGCATCACCGTGGAGAAGCAGTGTTGGTGGATAGTCTGCGTCAACTTGATTAACTGGGCAAAAGGCAAGAAGGTCTTCTTTTGTCGTCTCTGTAGGATCTGTTACATAGTCCAACCAGACGCCTTGCTGACGGCAATATAAGTAAATGGCATAGCGAGCGGTAATAGGAGCTTCCGCGACTTGATTAGGTCGGATCAATTGTTTGGCTAAAGCTTCATTCACTTTTGGCATCTTATTGAAATGTGTACTAGGTGTGCTGTACCAGTCGCCAAGTATATTTCCGTAGCCATAGAATGATATGATGGCAGTAGGTTTTAAAGCAAATGTCCCTGTCATGAGAGCCAAATACCCACCTGCTGAGTTGCCGACGACAATAACTTTATTTGTATTATAATCCAGATGTTTTGGCAGCTCTTCTTTAACCCAGCTGAGCGCATCTTGAATATCACTAATAATTTCAGGTAGCTTTGTTTCTGGTGCTAAGCGATAAGCGATGGAGAGCACGTGATATCCATGGTCATTATAAAGTTTTACTTGCTCTTGGTTAATATCGTTTCTTGTTCCCCAGATTAGACCGCCGCCATGTATATAAACAATAATAGGCGCATTCTCTTGTTCAACGGGGAATAATTCTGCTTGAATATCAGTATTATTAATTTCTTTATAAACAAATGTTTTGTTCATGATTGACCTCCAAAATATTGTACTCACTATAAAATAAAGGAGTTTTTAATTATGCGTAAAGTTTATACTGCTAAAGATGTTTCTGCTTCTGGTCCTTATTCCCATGCGGTGGATGCGGGAGAATACATTTATTTCTCCGGCCAGACAGCAAAAAATCGTTTAAGTCCGGAAGATTCTCCAGCAAACGAAAGTATTACATCTCAAACAGAACAATGCTTCAAGCATTTGACTTCTGTTCTAGAAGAAGTAGGACTCACAGAAGATAATGTTGTTAAGGTGAATGTATATCTAACGAGCATGAAGCACTTCGATGAGATGAACCGTGTTTACGAAACATTCTTCCAAGCACCTTATCCTGCTAGAACTTGTGTGGCTGTCTATGAATTGCCACTTGGTGCTGATGTAGAGATTGAATTTGTAGCTAAAAGATAAAGTGGAAAATCAGCCCTTGATAAAGGGCTGATTTTTTGTGTGCGCCCGGCATGGGTGTAATCTCTAGGGTGAGAGTCCCGAGCCATGAAGGCAGAAGTAGTGGTTAGCTTAACGCAAGGGTGTCCGTGGCGACGCG
>NZ_JBHUDE010000106.1:0-5989 GCF_042678205.1 Oceanobacillus luteolus | reverse complement strand
GATTAGTTCTTCATGTGGCATAGAAAAGCACCTCCTTCAATTGATATTTCTATCTTAGCAAGAGGTGCTTCATTTTTGTATGCGTTGTTTGATTACGGGTTTACATTAGATCCAACCCCAGCATCCCAACCTATACCACTGTTTGCCTCGCTATCCCCATTAACCTTATGCGAGTTTGTTTTTTTATAATCATGTGCATTTAATGATATTAGATAATTGCCTTCGTTATCTTCTTCCACACTTTTTTTATTTTGTTCTCCATTTGATGACAATGATTTGTCACGATGAAAATAACAATCAGTATGATGATTTTCCGCTTGTTTGGGATAAGAGCTTAAATAATAAGTATCTGTATGCTCGATATATGCTATTCTCATATCTATAGGTTTTGTATTGCACATACACTGTAGTATTATTTTTTTGTGGCGATAAGGATTATACAAAGACTTTAATTTATCTTTCATTGCACGTGGATCGATCTGCTTTAAAGTATAATAACTTAAGCGTTCAATAGTATTATCTTTTAATTTTGTAATTTTTAGGAATCCAGTCATTTAGATAAATCTCCTTTCGTGTCAAATTATAAGTTACGGCAACGGCAATTAATTATTAAACCTAATTGCTATGTTTAATACTATAAAATAGCCTATAAACATTATAATAGCGCCAAATAAACTTGCACAAAAGACTATATTCATTATTTTAATAGCTCCTAACTTAACAATTAACTTAAAAAAACTTTGAATAAAGGTACTTTTCTTCCAAAGAAAAGTACCTTCTTTATTTAGTTTTTCATGGATTCATAGATACTATCATCACACCAACGAATAAATTCATTATTGTTACTATCCAACTTGGTTTCCAAGAATCCTTCTTTCTCCATCTCATAAGCTACTTTTTTTATCTCAATCATCGTTGGATCATTCCCCTTAAATACTTCAGTAAGGGGAATCCAATCATCTTCAAAGCTTCCCAATGCATATGTATTAAGAATCATACCTGCAGCTAAAGAATAAAAAACATCTTTACCAGGAAAGTGGTTTCTAGGCACTAACATATTTTCCTGTGGATTTGCGTTTTCGCATTCAGAATATAAATCAATTGCTTTTTCAGTTTGAGTCATTAAGACTACCTCCCATATATAAAATTTTAACCACAGGTAAATTATACCAAATCATTATACTCATGTCTATTATTCGTTAAATTAGAATTTAACGCGAAATAGAAACTATAAAACATAATTGCAACTACTCCCCTGTTACAAAAATAAAAAGGAATGTCTCCGAAAAGAGACATTCCTTTTATTTAAACTACCTCTACTTTAACTACTACGCACTTATAGTTATTTTCACTTATATCCTGCTATAACTTCCCATACTATATCCATGTCATTACTGGTATCATCGTTTATTACTCTTTTCAATAAAGATTTTTCCCATAATCTTTCTAATAACTGTACCTTTGCACGATTCCATTTTGTACCGAAGTGTAATTCTAATTTAACAACAGGTGTATTAATTCTTTTAACTAATAAATTGTCAAAAGATCTTTGCCAATCGATTATATCTTTCAAAAATATTGCACCCAAGGATGGCATATCTACTTTTTCAAAAGAACCAATGAGTACCAAAAGATGGTTAAAATATTTTTCTGCATACCATAAATAAGCAGCTACATCTATCGGTATTTCATTACCATAATTTCCGCGGGCTGCCATAATGGTAGAATGAAATTCTAAAAATGATTCTTTGTTATTCATTATTGACGGGTATTTCGTAGTATTATGAATGTCAAATTCATCTGGTGACTCTTCTAGTATATTAGCAATTTCATATACTTCTAAATAGGTTGCTGCTTTTGCAATTTCTCTTACCTCCATAAGAGACTTAGCAATTCTTTTTCCTATTTCTTCTTGAAATCTCGCTTTTTGTTCCTTTTTAAGCTTTGATTGATAAAAGATATGAGTCAAAAAAACACCAATAACCCCACCGACAAGCGACGATACAATGGTTATAATCGTATCCATATAATACCCTCCATAACCCAAAATATAATATGTACTCTACTCCTTCAACTTTAACATAATCTAATCAACAAATTATTTATTGAAAAAACTAATTTTCTCTCTTCAACTATCACAATTTAATAAGTTTATTTTTTGCGAGAGGAAATACATGGTATAATTTATCTAGATAGATTAGAAGATAGGAGAATTAAGCGATGGGGAAAGAGCGGGATGAAGCAAAAAAAACTAAAAATATACATCGTACAAATGATGGTGACTACACAGAGGATAGAAAAAAGGTACACTCTCAGATTATCAACTATTACTTAAAGTTGGTTGAATCACACGAAAACGAAGAATTGGAAGCCATTCTCTTGGGTGGAGGAAGTAATTCTGGAAAATCCACTATCATTGAAGAATTAGAGTTAGACGACTTTATTACTATTGATTCAGATGAAATTAAACAACATTTACCCGAGTATGAAGAATACCAGCGAGATGAGCCAGAAATGGCTGCTTTCTTTGTCCACGATGAGAGTTCGGACATTAGTCATGAATTATTAAATAAATCAATTGCATTGGTAAAACCATTTCTATATGACGGAACTATGAAGAACACAGAAAAATATCGTGAAATTATCAAGGAGTTGCGTGAGAAAAATTATTTTATCACGATGATTGTTGTTGATGTACCAGTAGACCTTGCATTTCAAAGAAACAGGGCCAGATTCGAAGCAACTGGTCGTGCTGTACCTGATCACATTGTTACAGAAACACACGACGCTATCCCTAACTCTTTCTCGGAATTAAAAAATTTGGTGGATGAATATTATCTCTATGATACCCGAAATGGTTATGCAATACTCGTCGCCAATAAAACAGTTGATGACGGAGAAGTAGTTCATGATGAGGCTCTTTACCATGAATTTTTAAATAAAGGTAAAAAATGAGTGATTACTATTTGAATTTAGGGTATACTATAAATAGAGAAGGAGATGATTTTTATGCCAATTGGAAAACAATTAATGAAAAAACTTGAAAAATCAACTGTAGGCAAAAGAAAACATTTAGAATTTCAAGCAAATTTTAGACGTTTTCAACAAAATCATCGTGAGGAAGAATATCAAGCAATTCAACGAAGAATGGAAGCTCAATTACAAAAAAATTAAAACATATACTTTAAAAGGACGATCATAAGATCGTTCTTTTTATTATTTGCTATAGGTTTAAATATATACCTTTGAAATAACATCTACTCATACTCTTCTCTATTGAATGAATACGACAGCGATTCATCTTTATTGCTTAATTTTATAAAAGGATTATCAATCTTTTGCTTTCCATTCAAAATGACACATTGTCACCTTTTCTTTATACAAGGAGAGTCAGTGTAATGAGATTCATTCTTTTGTATAATAGCTACAAGTCCATTAATAAGCCAAAAACTAGGGAAAAGCCCTTAATTAGACGATTAAACTTCGTCTCTTTAGGGCTTTTTCTATTTGCTATGAGACCCTAAATCAGGGAGATGTACAAAATGATTAAAACATTATTCAAGAATAGAACTAAACCGGGTTTTACTGAATTTCCAAGAGATGGATGGGCAGAACAGTTTGATTACATAATTAATAAATGACAAGATACACCTGCTAATATACACACGTATATGCTGCCTAGCATGATTGAATTAAAAAGGGAATTTCCTAAGCAAACTAACGATAAGAATGATTTATTTATTGGTATACTAGCTTGGCCATCAAATAATTGTGATGTAATCGCAATTACAAAGGGTGATATATATTTAGAATACCCCTTAAATAATCATTTTTTTGGAGATCTAAATGAAGATTTTTTTGAAAATATTGGTGTAATTCCAACCAATAATACCTGTAGTAACTGCAGAGAATTTGCTATCTTTATAGATGCAAATGAAAAATGTATGGACTGTAAAGTAGAAATTCAATAAAAGCCGAGAGGTGAACGAGATACCCCCGTTCACCCTTTTTATTTTCTAATCTAAAAAGTAAAAACTCTTTTCTAATCCATAATTTATATAGCTTTATGCTAAACTACAGCTTTATCAGCAACTGAGTTTTTGTCGTTGAATTTCTCTACATCATGACTACCAAGAATCTTGGATGTCAGTGTTCCGGCAATCATGGAACCATTTACGTTAAGTGCTGTACGTCCCATATCAATCAGTGCTTCAACAGAGATCAACAATCCAGCAAGACCAACTGGAAGCCCCATGGAAGAAAGAACGATAATCGCTGCAAATGTCGCCCCACCACCAACACCCGCTACACCAAATGAACTGATTGCAGTAGTAACGATTAATGGTATCAAGAAATCCCATGCTAATGGATTGATTCCAACCGTTGGAGCAATCATAACCGCAAGCATGACTGGATATATACCGGCACAGCCATTTTGGCCCATTGTTGCACCGAATGATGCAGAAATGTTCGCTGTTCCGTCATCGACTCCAAGTCCGTTTTTCTGCGCTTGGATATTGATTGGTAGTGTTCCTGCACTTGAGCGTGAAGTAAAAGCAAATGCTAATGCTGGGTATGCTTTTTTCACATATGTCATTGGGTTTAATCCAAACCCTGCTACGAGAACCAAGTGAATGAAAAACATTGTAATTAATGCTACATAGGAAGCAAGTACGAATTTACCAAGTTCCAATACACCAGCATAATTTGTATTTGCAACCATATTCGTCATGAGTGCGAGTACCCCATATGGAGTTAAACGAAGAATTAATGTTACAATCCTCATAACGACAGCAAAAATCGCATTGACACCTTTTACAAATAGCTCCGCTTGCTCTGGATACTTCCTTCTCACTCCGAGTACCGCTACTCCTGCAATAAGTGAAAAGATAACAACACCAATTACGGATGTTGGACGCTCTCCAGTCATATCAAGGAAAATATTATTTGGAATAAAAGCTAAAATTCGTTGCGGTGTCGTTTGATCCTCAATACTTGCATAACGTTCTTCGATTGATGAAGCGCGTTCATTTTCAGCTTGACCCGCTTCAATCTGGTCGGCACTTAAGTCGAATAAAAGAGCGGAACCAATACCGATAACAGCAGCAATCATTGTAGTACCAACGAGAATCCCAATCACCCAACCAGCCATCTTACCGAGCTCTTTCGTTTTCTCCAAATTGATGATTGCTCGAATGATGGAAACCATTACGAGTGGTACGACGATCAGCATTAAGAGTCTTACATATCCGCTCCCGACAATGCTATACCAATCTAATGTTCGCGTCAGTATATCTGAACCAACGCCATAAACGGCCTGTAAAATAGCTCCTAATACAACCCCTACTCCCATTGCCGTCAAAACTCGTTTACCAAATGAAATGTGCTTTTTCTGCATGTAATAAAGCAACCCTATTACAATGAATAATACAGCAATGTTTAAAATTATAAAGACACTATCCATCTCTTTTCCTCCTCATTAATAATAAGTGATTATACACATGGATTTAGTCGGGTTTAAAGCATACAAAGAATTACGATTCCAATCTGAAGATGTCAATGTTTCTCTTATAGAATCATAGCAACTCATCCTCTCTGATTTATATGGCATCAATATATAAAGAGAAGTAACATGCCTAAAAGTAAACATATGAATTAATTTTTCTATATTTAGAGTTCGACTGATAATCATTTGGAACATAATAAGTGTTGTTAGAGGTAATACAGAATTATAAACTACGTGGAATTTAAAAGCAGGACGATCTGCAAGTGGCTATGTGTCTGTTGGTAGTAAGAATATCGAACATTTATATATAAAAGAAGAACAAGTGTAGAGTAGAAAACAGGAATTAGATAGTTGCCTTCTTGTCCTCGGGTTTCAGGATGTTCCACCTTACTAAGCCAGACAGGAGGGCAATTCCTTTTCCTGTTCCCCCTCATCAAACCGTACATGAAGTTTTCCCTCATACGGCTTTCCGACGTTCTTCTT
>NZ_JBHUDE010000105.1:0-5655 GCF_042678205.1 Oceanobacillus luteolus | reverse complement strand
TAAACGTTTTTGCCCACGCAAAAACACCTCCGAATTAGTATTGGTTTGATTATACCATTTCGAAGGTGTTTTTTATTGTCTCATTTTATTGTGTTAGTCTATAATAGGGGGTAGGTTTTAATGTACGAGTTGAAGACCAAAGAAAATGATCGGGACGTTATTGAATTTATTGAATCCGTAGAGCACCCAAAGCGTCGCGAGGATGCATATCGTTTCTTGGATATATTCACACAGGTGACAGGTAAACAAGCAAAAATGTGGGGCCCAAGTATAATTGGTTTCGGTTCCTATCATTATAAGTATGATTCTGGTCATGAAGGCGATGCTCCGGTAGTTGCCTTTTCTCCAAGGAAGGCAAGACATAGCTTATACATCGTTATGGATGATGAGAAGCCGCAGGAGCTGCTGGAGAAATTTGGTAAGTTTAAAATGGGTAAGGCTTGTATTTATGTGAATAAGATCGAAGACATAGATACGAATGTATTGGAAAAAATTATTAAAGATACTGTTCAGACTGTAAAAGAAAGATATGATGTTTCTTAAGATTTATATAGCAGGCCAATCGTAAATGATTGGCCTGCTATATCATTTAATCGGTTAGCTTTTCGATTGCGAGCAAAAATGGCGGATTGTTCTTTTGGTTGATAAATTGATACTGAAGAACATGGTACTTTTTTTGATCAAGCTGAGTAACATATTGCAAGAGAGCGTCTTTTTCTTCTTTACCACCTTTATGACCATGGTAGACAACGAGAACAAGAAGTCCTTCATGCCTTAATTTAGTCAGTATTTTCTCGACTGCAGGTATCGTTGATTTGCTTTCGGTGATAATTGTTTTATCACTTCGTGGCAAATATCCTAAATTGAAGATTGCAGCACCGATCTGTTCGGACTCTCCCAAGAATCGATCGACGTATTCGTGACTTTCTTGGATGAGTGTAACGTGATTGATTCCGGCTTCATTTAGTCTTTTTTTCGTCGTATGAATCGCCTGTTCTTGAATATCAAATGCGAGTACTTTCCCGTCCTTGCCGACTAGTTCCGCCAAGTATAGAGTGTCGTTTCCGTTTCCGCAAGTTGCGTCGATTGTAATTTCGCCTGGTTTCAATGTTTGCTCAAGCAAATAATGGGCATAATGTAAGATGTTCTTTAACATATCTGATTCTTCCTTTCTGAGATTAAGGATAGAACATTTGGCTTATCTTGACAATAATCTTGTAATTCATTATAATTCGATATAATTATTACGATAAAAAACGATGAATAGGAATAGTAGTAAATACAGACGTATATAGAGAGGCAGCGGGTGGTGGAAGCTGCTTATGTCGTGTTTATGAACTCACCTATAAGTTGCGGGAGTGAATGGAGTAACTTCTGCCGTAAATCTTGCGTTAAAGATGAAAGTGAGCTCAAATGAGCTAATTCGGGTGGTACCGCGGGAAACAAAGCTTCTCGTCCCTTTTATAGGGATGAGTGGCTTTTTTTATTATTTTGTAATGTAAAGGGTTTTTATGAAGGAGGGTCACAGCATGAGTTATAAGCATGCGGAAGTAGAAAAGAAATGGCAAAAATTCTGGGAAGAAAATAAAACGTTTAAAACAGAGACGTATTCGGATAAAAAGAAGTTCTATGCATTGGATATGTTCCCTTATCCGTCTGGTTCAGGTCTGCACGTAGGACATCCGGAGGGATATACCGCAACGGACATCATTTCCCGAATGAAACGGATGCAAGGCTATGAAGTACTACACCCAATGGGATGGGATGCTTTTGGTCTTCCGGCGGAACAATATGCGCTTGATACTGGAAACAGTCCCGCTGAGTTTACGGAAAAAAACATCGCAACATTCAAACGTCAAATTAAAGAGCTAGGTTTTTCTTATGATTGGGATCGTGAAATCAACACGACTGATCCGAATTACTATAAATGGACACAGTGGATTTTTGTGAAATTATATGAGAAAGGTCTAGCATACATCGACGAGGTGCCGGTGAACTGGTGTCCAGCACTTGGTACAGTACTCGCCAATGAAGAAGTGATTGATGGAAAAAGTGAGCGTGGCGGACATCCAGTTATCCGTAAACCTATGAAACAGTGGATGTTGAAAATTACTGCTTATGCAGATCGTCTACTGGAGGATTTAGATGATTTGGATTGGCCGGAAAGTCTAAAAGAAATGCAACGCAACTGGATTGGCCGTTCGGAAGGTGCCGAAGTGACGTTTACCATAGACGGTCATGATAAAGAATTCACGGTATTTACAACTAGACCAGATACTTTATTTGGTGCGACATATGCAGTGCTTGCTCCAGAGCATCCATTTGTAGCTGAAATAACAACTTCTGAACAAAAACAAGCAGTTGATACGTATCTAGATGAGGTTCAGAAAAAGTCCGATTTAGAAAGAACAGATTTGGCAAAAGATAAAACTGGAGTTTTCACTGGTGCATATGCAATTAATCCTGTAAATAATGAAAGAATTCCGATTTGGGTAGCGGATTATGTACTCATGTCTTATGGAACCGGTGCGATCATGGCTGTTCCGGCTCATGATGAACGGGACTATGAATTCGCAACGAAGTTCGACCTGCCGATCATAGAAGTGGTCAGTGGAGGAGATATCTCTAAAGAAGCTTATGTTGGTGATGGCCCACACGTCAACTCCGATTTCCTTAATGGTTTAGGGAAAGATGAAGCAATCACTAAAATGATCGACTGGCTTGTGGAAAACGGCAAAGGTGAAAAGAAAATCACGTATCGTCTCCGTGACTGGTTGTTTGCAAGACAACGTTACTGGGGAGAGCCTATCCCAATTATCCATTGGGAAGATGGAAGTATGACTGCTGTTCCTGAAGAAGAACTTCCATTAGAGTTGCCTGTTATTGATGAAATCAAACCTTCCGGTACAGGTGAGTCCCCGCTTGCCAATGCGGAAGATTGGGTGAATGTCGTTGATCCTGAAACCGGGATGAAAGGACGTAGAGAAACAAATACGATGCCACAGTGGGCAGGAAGTTCTTGGTATTTCTTACGGTACATTGATCCGCATAATACAGAACAACTTGCAGATCCAAAGGCATTAGAAGAATGGATGCCGGTTGATTTATATATTGGTGGAGCTGAACACGCAGTTCTTCACTTGTTGTATGCAAGATTCTGGCATAAGTTCTTATATGATCTAGGTGTAGTGCCAACTAAAGAACCGTTCCAAAAGCTATATAACCAAGGCATGATACTGGGTGAAGGTAATGAGAAAATGAGTAAGTCGAAAGGGAATGTCGTTAACCCAGATGATATTGTACATTCTCATGGTGCGGATACGTTACGTCTATATGAAATGTTCATGGGACCACTTGATGCATCTGTTGCCTGGTCAACTACAGGACTTGATGGAGCCCGCCGTTTCTTGGACAGAGTTTGGCGATTATTTGTAAATGAAGATGGAAGTTTATCAGAAAAAATAGTGGACGAAGATAACGAGAAGCTGGATAAGGTTTATCACGAAACGGTTAAGAAAGTAACAATAGATTATGAAAATCTCCATTTCAACACGGGAATATCCCAACTGATGGTGTTTATCAATGAAGCTTATAAAGTGGATCGTATCCCTAAGAAATACGCTGAAGGATTCGTCAAGATGCTTTATCCGATTGCACCGCACTTAGGTGAAGAGCTTTGGGAGAAGTTAAATAATGATAATACAATTACCTATGAACCTTGGCCGGAGCATGATGAATCCAAATTAATTGAAGACGAAATCGAAGTAGTCTTGCAAGTGATGGGTAAAGTTCGATCCAAAGTAAATGTTCCTCGGGGAATTTCAAAAGATGAGTTGGAAACTATAGCACTTAAAGATGAAGTAATTCAAGAATGGATAGAAGGAAAGACAGTAAGGAAAGTCATTGTCGTTCCGGATAAGCTCGTTAATATTGTTGCAAATTAAACGCCCCACGGACGTGGTATACTCGTTTGATTATCTACACACAGAAAATTTAATAATATCTAGTAAAAAAAGCTTTTCTTCCCCTTTAAACAGGGGGAGAAAGCTTTTATTTTTTACTTAATAATAACTTCGCCATTCCAATCTAACATCCCGCCTACCATATTGGAAACATGGAATCCTTTCTCTTCCATATATAGTGCAGCGTTTAAACTTCTTGCTCCAGAACGGCATACTAAGATATACTCTTTTGTTTTATCAAGCGACTCTGCTTTTTCTGGGATTTGATTCAAAGGGATATGAAGAGCACCCTCAATCATACCTTGCGCAACTTCTTCATCTTCCCTCACATCGATAAGGATAACATCTGATTCTTTATGTAACATTTCTTCTACTTCATCAGTAGTGACTTCTTTAATATGGGCCATATATATTTTCCTTCCTATAGTTAGATTTATTTCATCTAACATTTTACGTTTTTGATGTATAGCTTGCAACTAAGACACACATCCTATCAATGACAGTTTACAGGGAAAAGGGGAGTGAGGATGAAGACTATATTTCTTCTATTGACAGTACCATTTTTGTTTTTCCATGCATATGATGTGGAGGCTAGTGAAACTGAGCCTATTCTTCTTAATGATTTTGAAGAGGATGTCACTGGTGACGGTCAATTAGATAAAGTTGAATTATATGGAGTCCTGTTTAGTCCTGAAACAGTATATTATAGAGATATTTTTTCTGTCATCCGTTCTGGTGAAAAAGAATGGAGAATTAATTATCAAGGTGGTTACGATCCGGTTATCCAGTTTTTTGATTTAAATCATGATGGTATTAGTGATATATTCTATCAAAGCCCTACAGGTGGAAGTGGGGGACTGTATACAACACGTCTTGATTCGTTGGCTAACGATGAATTAACAAACATGCCCTTACCTGAACAGGTTTATGTAAAAGGATATTTTAAAGATGGTTTTCAAGCGGTAATAGAGATTGCACCTAATACAAAACCTATCGTGTTAAATGTAGAGGATAGGAAAGACGACTATATTCGACTTGGTATTTTTGATGAACATGGTAAATTGCTGAAAAGAACTGAGCTTATGGTTGATCCTATAGCTTTCTATGAACCGTTTGAGATAAGCGAGCAACAAGGGTTTGGATTGAAAAGCTATAAACAAGTTAGCGGGGCTTATCATGCTGATGGTTTAGGTGTGATTGAAACGCTTTGGTATTATGAAGATGGTAGATGGACTGCCTTACACACGGAATGGAAAGAAGCGAGAGAATATGACGCTAGTAAATTCTATTAAAAAAGATGTATAATCCTGCGAAAATATGAGTTTTTTATGTTGACACTTTATAAGGCTAATGCTATACTGTAAATCCAAGGTTAATTCTTTGCAAACATATTTTAATAAATATCTATTAAAAAAGATGTTGACAAAGAGAGACCTTATGTGATACATTTATAAAGTTGCTTCTGCGGAGGCAAATATTTGCTCTTTGAAAACTGAACAAAACAACCAGTATGTCAAGCAAGGTCACGTGAGTGGCCAAGCATAAACTTAACAAGAAAACCCCGTTTTCTTGTTAAACAAAAGCTAAGTTTTTCAAACACTTTTATGGAGAGTTTGATCTTGGCTCAGGACGAACGCTGGCGGCGTGCCTAATACATGCAAGTCGAGCGCGGGAAGCAGACTGATCCCTTCGG
>NZ_JBHUDE010000104.1:0-5428 GCF_042678205.1 Oceanobacillus luteolus | reverse complement strand
GATAAGATTTGGAGGCTGGCAAGCCTTTTTATTTTCTTTGAAATTCAATGCAGCGTTATGTACTTTTACGCTGCATTATTATGTACATTTATTTTGCCATAAACACATTTTCATCAAATAGTGATTTTTTATCCTCATTTACAAAGTATAGAGGTATTGACTTATTGTTAAATAAAGTTTGGTAATCAGTTATCTGATTAGTCACTAATACTGAAAAACCTTTAGCTCCACCCATGAAGTTCAAAAAGAGATTATTAGTCAAATTGTCACTAAATACTTTATTCCAAATGCTTGGCCGTTTAATCAAAGGTTGACTGTTATACAAATATCTTTTTACAAATGGTCTGTATTGAATTACAGTAAATGCGTTTGAATCAAATGAAATTTTTTCCTTATTCCTCCAACGTTTCTTTAAATCGTCTGACCAGTTTATCTTTGTCGGGTCACTTAACAGATCGTTAACATCATCGACATTATCGACTTGACTATTAAAATTGGAAATCAAAACCTTCACACTTTGTTCAAGAACTTTAGAAGAATAATTAGTGACCCATTCGTCTCTACTACTTCCAAAACCTATTCCTCTATTAATAAACACACTATCATCGTCATCAGTAATTGGTTTGAATTCCATAAACTTCTCGTCTCGTTGATTAATCCAATTATTAAAAGAATCAGGTATAATTCTTGTCCATTGTAATTTACTTATAGAATTTTTTGATTTTATTATAGCAAATTTATCATTTCTACTTAGGTAATCGCCTATGTCATGGTAATAGATTTCATGATTGTTGCTATTATCTTTTACTAAAAGAGTAATTGCAACTCCTGTCCTACTGCCTGACCCGAATATCTTCCCACCTTCTCTTCGTGATAATTCTCCTTGAGTACGTTGGTCACCACGAAGGTTGAATACATATATATAATTAAACTCTTCATGCCAACATTTTCTCAGTCCATCAGCAGTTTTTCCATCAACAAAGCCACTATTTGTAACAAATCCAATAACTCCATTGTCTTTTATTCGCTCAGATGCCCATTTAAAAGAACGAATATATGAATCATATAAATTATTCTTATTTTGGGCGGTAGAATATTTAGCATAGCTTTCTCTTATGAGTCCGTCTAAAACAGGATATTTTTGATTTTGATTATTGTCATTTTCACTCGATTGTTTTGCACTATAAGGTGGATTACCTATAATGGCGAAAATTGGATTCCTCTTTTGTCTTTCAAGGCGAGAATTATTTTCTTCAAACAAATCATTTTCAAAAGAATCTTCTTTTTCGGTACTCTCAAAAGTATCCGTTAATACAATACCTTCAAATGGCTTATAGTCGCCACTCATAATTGAATGGAAAGTTTCTTCAATATTGATTGCAGCAATATAATAGCTTAACAGTACAATTTCATTTGCATGAAGCTCTTGGGTGTACTTTCGTAACAAATCCTCTTTAGAAATCAACCCACTCTGCAACAATCGAACAATAAAAGTACCAGTACCAGTAAATGGATCAAGGATGTGAACCCCTTCATCACCAATCGACTTACCAAAGTATTTTTTCAATACATCATCAACAGAATGAATAATAAAATCAACCACTTCAACAGGCGTAAATACGATTCCCAAGCGTTCTGTTGTTTCTTTAAATCCAACTTTAAAGAACTTATCGTACAATTGTATGATAATGTCTTGCTTTGCTTTAAGATTATCAATTCCCTCAGCACGCACACGAACACTCTCATAGAAGCCTTCTAGGCGTTCGTGTTCCTTCACAAGACCCTGTTCTTCCATAACCTTTAAGACTGCATCCATTGCCTGCGAAACAGGATTATCGTTAGCAAAACTGTAGGAATCGAACAACGCTTCAAAAACTGGTTTTGTAATTAAGTGTTGTGCCAACATTTCAATAGCTTGTTGGTCTGAAATGGATTCATTAATGTTATGGCGTAGTCCTAAAATGAATTTTTGGAATGCCTTGTATGCCTCACTATTCGTATCCTCTAACATTACACGGATACGCATCATATGCTGTTGAGCAATTTCAGAAACGTCCTTAGCCCAATCTTCCCAATATCTCACATTTCCAACTTTCTTAACAATCTTTCCATAAATAGCACGTTCAATATCAGAAAAGTCTTCTTCATCGAGTCCAAGAGCCAACTGTTCTGATCCAGGCTCTGCAACAGTAAATCCCCCTTCACTTTCATCAGGAGCCGAGCCAACGCCAATAACTTGTATCTGTTCTGGTTTCTTCTTATTTAATTCCAATTTATTGATAGTTGCATCGAATCGTTCATCTATAGAACGCAATGCATTCAGTACATCCCATACTACCTGATACTTCTCATTTTTATCTAATACATTATTTGCGTCTACTCCTGCTGGTACACCAATAGGAAGGATAACGTATCCATAATCTTTACCTGGTGCCTTACGCATTACACGTCCTACTGCTTGAGCTATGTCAATCTTTGATCTACGTGGTTTTAGGAACATAACTGCATCCAAATCAGGTACGTCTACACCTTCCGTAAGAAAACGTGCATTGGATAGGATACGGCATGTGTTATCTGGAACTTCAGACTTCAACCAAGATATTTTTTCATTCTTCTGTAAAGCATTCATGGAACCATCAGCGTGCTCTATTTCTACACGTACTGGCTCTCTTTGATCTCCTGAAGTATTAATATACATGTCCACAACTTCAGTAAACATTTCCTTTATCAGTTTTGACTCTCGTATCGTTCCAGTAAAAGCAATTGCTCGTTTCATTGGGTTAGCTGAGATAACATTAGAATTACTCTTACGTTTAATTAAACCATTCCAACAACCAATTATTTTCGTAACGTCATCAAATTCAAGCTCTGTATTCCGTTTATCCGCCAACATGTTTTGAAAACTTCGAGCAATCATCTCTTCGTCAACGGCAAGTACCATTACTTTATAGTCAGTTAGAATACCTTTATTAACCGCATCTCCAAAGCCGATACGGTAAAGTTCCTCGCCATAAATAGTTTCATCATTCATATCAGCAATGACAACAGACATTTCATCAGCTTTTTGCTTAGCATCCTCCCCATATATACGTGGGGTTGCTGTTTGATACAAGCGTTTCTTAGCTTTAATATTATCGTCACTATGTACCTTGACAAAAGCACTAGCTTCTTTTCCAGCTTCAGTTGCACCAGTTGTACGATGTGCTTCATCACAGACAACCAAATCAAACTCATAGAATCCGTTCTTCTGAGCCTCTATAATTACATCAATAGATTGGTATGTTGAAAATACTACCAAGAACTTACTTTGAATACCGGCTGAATCTAATGTCTTTTGACGTTCCAATAGCTTTTCATAGTCAGTAGTCGCAGGATATCCCAAGTCAGAAGCTGCAATATCCTCAAACTCATTTTCACCTTTTCCCTTCTTCGTAACTTTTCTATCCGAACAAACAGCAAACGTATCCATATCATAACGATACTTCGAATCAGCAGTCCACCCTCTTAGTGATTGGGAAAGCAATTGTATACTTGGAACAAGATACAACACCCTGAATGGCCCATCTTTATTCTCTGCCATTTTCTCGGCAATAACCATTGATGTATATGTTTTTCCTGTTCCAGGAGCCATAATTAACTTTCCACGATCAGCTTCCTTAAATCCATTTATAACCGCTTCAATGGCGGGAATCTGATGAGAACGTGGTTGCTTAGGTGATTTTAATTCAACAGTTTGCGGTTTCTCGAAGGAGAATTGCGACCAATCAATCTCACTATCACGCAATTGTGATAAACCGATTCGAGCGATATTTTTGTCACGATCTAATAATGCATCGTTTGCATTATCACTCCATTTATCCGTAGAAGTTACAATAATCCCTTCTGCATAATAATTCTTTCCTACCTCATTTAAGAAAGAATCAATATGAGCCTTTTGGATTGATGTATCTTTCGAATAATACTTACATTGAATAGCAAATAATTCACCAGTTTCCCTATTCCGTGCTACTAGATCTACTCCTGTATCCCTCTTTGGAATACCATACTCTTCAGGAACATCAGATAACATCCATACTTCATCAAATAAGCGTGTATACATAGGTTCCTTTTTCAAATATGCCGTAACCAATAACTCAAATAATGTTCCACGATCTCTTTGCGACATATCTTCTCGTTCTAAACTAGAAATAATCTTATCAAATGAATGGCGTACTTGATATTCAACTTTTTCTTCCATGTCTTAATCCCTCCAAAAGACCTAAACGCTCCAATACCTTGAATGTTATATTAGTATTGATTCTTTATATTAATTTTAGTCTTTGTTTGATTTTAACTCAAGGAAATACTGGATTACACCATCTTCACCCAAGTGGCTAATTTTATATAAAAGTATAATTTGTTACAAAAAAGCTACTAGATAGTGATTATTTCTCATCTAATCTAGTAGCACTTTTCATTTCATACATCAGCAAGGTTCAATATTCGCTGATTCTCTAGCAATTATCTGTTCAAGATATAAGTGGATATCTACCGTTGACCAATTCATTCCTGATGTTAAAATACGGACTCGAACATCTAAGTCTGGTTTTCTCCTTGCATTTTCTATTCTCCATAAATACGAAGCACTCAGAGATACAACTTCAGCCATATCCTGTAAACTCAAAGCATTTTCCACTCGAAACTCGTAAACCAAGCCACCAAAATTGTTAACTGCTTTCTCTATTTTTGCTAATCTTCCCTCTAACTGATTCATATATTTCTCCTCCTAAAATGCACTGGACAAGTACCAGTTCCAGTTTTTTATTATCTCTATATAATAGACTTCAATCTTCCATCTATAACCTTTATAGAGCAAATAAAATGCCAATATATGAATAAATAGATTGATAGAGTCTATTATGAATTAAGACATAAAATTAAAGGATTTATCATATCAAACTAAAGGAGTGATGGTAATGGATGCAAAAGACTTACAAGAATTGCCTTCATTAGAGCGAGCTGAATTCATCAACAAACTACTATTGGAGTATGATGATGACCATTTAAAGAATGCTGCAAAAGCAGTTGGTATGAAATATTCAGCCTTCTGTAAAATAATGAGAGAAGGAGGTTTTACGTATTCTCAAAGCAAAAAGCAATACGAAAAGACCATATCATTGGAGGAATATAAGGAAATCCAAACTTCCACTTCAATTGATAATGGAAGTGATGAAGCGTTACGTTTTATTGCCGATCACTTAAATGAATTAAAACAGCTATTAAGACAACATGAAACTCAATTGCTACTAGATCCAATAGTCTATGCCCCGGATTCTAAAAGTGTAACGTAAGCCCGAACTAAGAAATTTTATAATAGAAGCAACTAAAATTAAAAACAGAAACGCCAAATAACCGTGAATCTGAGATGTTTTAAACAGATTTACGGTTA
>NZ_JBHUDE010000103.1:0-5354 GCF_042678205.1 Oceanobacillus luteolus | reverse complement strand
GAATAACCTCCCAATCTTATATGTTTATTCTAACAATAAAAAAATAAACTGCGAAGCAAGAGCCGTACGCTCTCTCACTTACACAGTTTATTTTACACTCCCTTGATTCGTACATGAGAGTGCTTTTAAGAACACGAATACTCTAATATATCTTCGGTTCATGTCTTTAGAGTGCAGCTAAGGACACGAATACTCTAATCTTTCTTCAATTCATGTCCTTAGAGTGCAGCTAAGGACACGAATACTCTAATATTTCTTCAGTTCATGTCCTTAGAGTGCAGCTAAGGACACGAATACTCTAATTTTTCTTCAGTTCATGTCCTTAGAGTGCAGCTAAGGACACGAATACTCTAATCTAATATATCTTCGGTTCATGTCCTTAGAGTGCTCCTAAGGACGCGAACTCTCTAATTTTTCTTCGTTTCGTGCACTGAGAGCACTTCTAAGGATACGAACAATCTAATACCCAGATTGAGTTGTGATATAGAGTAGAGAATATGTTTGCTATCGTAGTGGGGAAAGGAATGGAAATAGGCGTGCTTAACGATCGTTGGTTACTCGGTTGCATTTTTTATTTTTCAACCGTTAAATGTATTCATACACGAGCTTGGACATGCATTTTTTGTGAAAATTTACGGAGGGACCATACAAAAGATTGAAATCGGTATCGGTGAGCACTTATTCAGAATAGGAAAGGTGCAGATTAATAAACAATTTTTCATCATGGGACTGTGCAGATACGATATAGACTCGTCTAATCTGAATAAATTCAGATTAGCGTTTATAGCGCTTGGAGGAGTTATTTTTAATCTAATGACGATTCTTTTATTGATAGCGATAAAACTATATACGGACCATCACCACTTCCTTGATGGCTATTTCTTTGGCTTTACCGGTGTGCTCATTCTATCTGCACTAATTCCAGTTACATATCCTACTGGATACGATAGTGATGGCCGTTGGTTGATTAATATTTTAAAGGACAAGTAAAAGAAGACCCACACCTTTGACTATAACTGGTGTGGGTCTATTATTGTGTTCAATTGGAACTCATGTATTTACTTCGTGATTCCTGTCATCCCTAAGGATCCGGGGCCGGCTCCTTTGTCACGGTTCCAGAAACGGGACTGTGCAATCGCTGTGATAAAACTTTGTTTGAAGTTTTGACTGTTTGCTGCTAATATGACGCCTTCTAAATTATCTGTTCCTTGTGGTGCGACGATTGCTTGACCTGTGGTAGCAATTCCGATCGGTTTGTATAGTTTATAGGCCATGTTCACAAACTCTGTGACATTTTCTGTAAACCTTTTTTCGTTAGTGGTGTTTCCTCCGACGACGTAAACGGAGTCAACTAAATAAGGACCAGAAGTGAGGAACGTTTTGTTTACTTTGATTTTTAATCCATTGGCTCCAGTGACGTACCCCAGCCTTTCACTAATAATATCGTAAAAGACTTTATGCTGGTCAAAGAATTCAAGGACCTCGGTGACTTCCCGATCATTAAAACCATTGCCAATCAGTACACCAACCTTTTTCGTATAAGCGCTAGGTGGTGTATGGTATTGGCTTAGAGAAGGGTAACTTTCAGAAACCGGTACATGGCTACCTGTTGGACAAGCAACACCAATGTTATCTGCAACGGTGGATGCTAGTTCCACATCGACATTGGCTAATAAATTCACATTTTGCTGGCGCACGGATTCATCCATCACGTTACCGAGTTGATAGCTAAATGCTTCAATGGTATGCATTTTCTCAATAGACGTCAAGCTATTCCAAAATATCCTCGTCTGTGAAAAGTAATCATTGACCGAATCAATCCGTTTCCGTGTAGTGTGACCACCAACTTCTTTTGGATAATGTTCATAGCCACCTTCTTCAACAGGCACTTCATGCGGGGTGTTATCCGCTAAGGAATTCGGATGGTAGTTCACATGATCGACATCGATTAGATAACGCATCGGTCCACGTCTTTGGTTATTATGAAATGGACAAACCGGTTTATTAATCGGCAATTGTTGGAAGTTAGGCCCAATCCGATAGAGTTGTGCACTGTGGTAAGCGACTAACCTGCCCTGCAATACGGGATCATTAGAAAAATCAATCCCAGGAACAACGTTGGCAGGATTAAATGCGACTTGTTCGGATTCCGTATGGTAATTTTCGATGTTGCGGTTTAGCGTCATCTTACCGATAATCTGTACTGGAATCAGTTCTTCTGGCCAAAACTTGGTTGGGTCAAGAATGTCAACATCATATTTATCTTCATCTTCAACTGGGATAAGTTGAACTCCTAATTCGTATTCTGGATAGGCACCACGATCGATGGCATCTCGTAAATCTTTTCGATGAAAGTCAGGATCAATTCCACCAATTTTAATCGCCTCTTCCTGAAGTAACGATTCCACACCGAGAACAGGTTTCCAGACAAATCTTACATAAGTTGCTTTGCCCTGTTCATTCACAAAGGTATACGTATTAATCGACCATGATTCCATATGTCGGTAACTTCGTAAAACCCCTCGGTCTGACATAATCCAAGTGACCATATGAACCGCTTCAGGATTATTTGCAACATAATCCCAAAATCTGTCGTGGGCACCCGTAGCTGTAGGGACATCATCATCCTGTTTTGATTGATATGCATGCATCGCATCTGGGAATTTCATGGCGTCAAAGTTAATGAGTACAGGCATCGCAATGGTTGTTAAATCATAATTTCCTTCTTCTGTGTATAACTTAACCCCTTGACAACGTAAATCTCTCGCTGTGTCATAAGAACCTTTAGGTCCTTGAACGGTTGAAAATCGAATCGTTAGCGGCGTCTTTTTTCCAGCTTCGCCTAGGAAATTTGCTCTTGTCACGTCCTTCATGGATTTGTAATATTCAAATTCACCATGTGCACTGTAACCACGGGCATGGACCACACGTTCAGGTTGCTCTTCATGGACAAAGTGAGTGATTTTTTCAAAGTACTGCCAATCCTCATGTAGCGTCGGTCCACGTTCACCTACTTTTAATAATTCCCTGTTATTTGCAATCGTCCTGCCTTGATTGGTAGTTAATGGTTTGTCGGTGTGCTGAACACGATGATCATCTAATTGCTGTTGCTTCTTGTCTTTACCAGGATGATTCTCCAATATTATATTCCTCCCAAAATTTTACTTAATCATATTGTTAGAATGTGCCGTCAAATCATAAATATACATGGTAGAAGGTATTATGTTTTTTACGACTTAGTGGAAAAATTGGAGATCATCAGCTTTTAGTTAATAAGTCTACATAACAAGTAATTTCCAAAAGAAGGATAATCCCGCTTTTTGTCGAATGTGTAATAGTTAGGGAATTTGTCCGTGGGGGAGGGAAGGACATGGAAAATGAAAGAATAGATAAGCTGGAAGCGCGAATTCTCCAGTTGGAAAAGGAAGTTCAACAATTAAAAGAGGAAAAAAATAAACCACCTATACTAACAAATCAAGAAGTTCCTCAACCGATAAAACCGGTAAGCACATCAATCCCTAAAAAACCTACCGTTCCGAAGCCGGAAACAGTTAAGAAGGAACAGACGGATTGGGAAACATTACTTGGAAAAGTGTGGCTACCGCGCATTTTTATTTTTGTATTGCTTTTGGGAGTTGTTTGGGGATTCAGAATCGCGGTGGATGCTGGGTGGCTGAATGAAACGAACCGGATTATCATTGGTTTTATTGTGGCTGTCCTCTTTTATTACATAGGAAATAAACAAATAAAGCGAGATCGAGTCGCTTTAGGAAAAGTGTTGCTTGTCGGTTTCATATCCACCTTATTAGTGACGACCTTTGCGATGCATATTTTATATGATATGATTCCGCTTGCTGTCGCATTTCCGTTAAATGTTATTTGGGTTGCCATCGGGATTTATTTATCCCATCTGCATCGTTCGCAGGCGATGGGTGTGATGTTTGCGGTAGCCGGATATTTGATTCCATTTTTAGTGGCAGGGAGCGGTACAAATGCTACTGTCGTGTCGGTCATTACGTATGAACTCATTTATTATGTCGCTTTACTTTGGTTTGCAGTACGTAACCAATACCGGATTTTATTTTATGTTTCAACAGTATTCTTGCATATCGTTTATATAGCGTTGTTGTTTACTGGTAGTCATGTTTGGGATAGTGCCCATATCTTCTTGATGACAGTAGGAATCTTGATTCAGCATGAAGTGGTATTCTATACATTGCTGAAGGGTAAAATCGAAAAACTACGGGCTTTCCCTGTTTTATTCTCAGGTTTTATTGTCACACTAACCTGGGCGAAAATAGGTTTTGAAATACATGATGTCGCTTATCTGTTCACGATCTACGTTCTACTTACTACCATCCGTTATGGATGGCTTGCTTATCATTCGAACCGGAAACAGCAGGCGAATTTATTTTCCATTTCCACCGTCGCTGCAACATTTGGCATTTCGGTGTTGATATTGGATTTGGTGGATAGTCCATACGTCAGCACCTCCTTGTTTCTCATCCAAGGTGCGCTCGCTGTCTATGTCGGATATACTTTCCAATCTAAGATTCAACAGATAGTTGGATATGTCATCTATTATCTTGTAGCGTTAATCATCATCAGTGATCCTTTTCTCCTTTGGTGGGAAGATATAATGGTATGGGCGATTTTGATTGGAACGTTGTATTTCTTAGTGTTGTTCAACTTAAAAAGAAAAGATGAGATGTTCTTCCGTGTGAATATCGTTGCAGCTTTATTGGCCCACACTATATTCTTATTGGAGCTGGATTACTACAACATAGCATTTGGAGAGTTATATTGGATGGTGATTATCAGTTCTTTAATTGTCTTATATCGATTAACTAGCAAACATATGCATACGGTGATGAAGCAGGTCTATGTTGGAGTGAATGTGATTATTCATCTTGCATTTATTTCCTATCTGGCTGGAGAATGGGTTACTGGAATGACCAACGAAGTGGTGTTCTTCACTACAATAGGATGGGCCTTGTATGCGTTAGGTTGCGTGTTTATCGGAGTGAGGAGACAACATAAAGAGACCCGCTTGTTAGGGATAGGTTTAATCCTGTTTACGTTATTGAAATTGATATTCTTTGATTTAGCATTCATCAGTTTGGCGACAAGGGCGATGTTGTTTGTACTGCTCGGCTTCATAGGAATTGTACTTTCAAGGTTTATGTATGGGAAGAATAAAGAGTAGTATTACGCAATATAAAAACTCTCCATTGATGTGGAGAGTTTTTCATTTTTTATGGTCTTCGAAAACCCTCGGCTACGCCGGGGGTTCCGTAGAGCTTCTAGCGTGGGGTCAAAAAAGGCCTCCTTCATGGTAAAATATGGTTGGTTTC
>NZ_JBHUDE010000102.1:0-4894 GCF_042678205.1 Oceanobacillus luteolus | reverse complement strand
GGTCACCGTCCATTCCAGCGGAATGTCGTGTACCAAATAAAACTAAATAAATCATAACAATAGTCCACATCTAAAACTAGGTGTGGATTATTTGACGTTTACGCACATAGTGCTGTATAGTGTCAACATTTTTGTGACCACGTAATCTGGTGGAAATTGCATTGGCAGCACCTGCGTGTTTGTCCATATTTCTTGCTGTGACATAACTATATGTCAATAAAGATTTAGTTGTCTTTTTAAAAGAAAATGAAGGCACATCTCCTTCAAACATGTAATTAAAATAATTCACGTCTTTTGAAGGTTTTATATAGTTAGGGAATAGTGTGTCTGTATCATAATCCCTTTCTCTTCTAAACAACTCCAACAACGATATTGCTGTTGCAAATGTTATAGTCATGTCAGTAGGAACAAATAACTCGTTTAATGCATTGGTTTTATTTATGATGAAACGGTTATTTTTCTGTAAGTCGTTAATCAACCTTATGCTTTTCTCGGGTGGCAATATATTTTTCTTAAACCAGTTGAAACTTAAATGTTGAGTATTAAGTATGTTTAGGTTTGGGCTTGGCATTTTAATAATGTCTGGAAATCTCCATGCATTACTAAATGTCATTATTAGTAAAAACCAATCTTGACAATAGGTTTGACTGTTAATGGCTTTTTCAAGATGTCTATTTATATCATTCACTTGTCGATACATATAGTAAAATTCTTCTCTAGAATATGTTTCAATTTTGTTTTTTTGGTATACTCTAGTCCTAACTACTGGGACAGTGGAGTAATTGGTTTCCGTTTTTGTCATAATGAATTTCAAAAACTTTCCCAACACTTCCTTGTACTTTTTCAGTAACGATTCATTTAAAAATAGCATTTCAAGTTCCTTATTGCTGTACAGATATATCTCTTTTGTTAGTAAGGGTTTAATGTTCATATACGTCTTAGACAAACTTGTAACATAATTGTACACATATAGAGTTCTTGTATTGGCAATGTAGTCACTAACAAAGTCGTAATACAGATTGTGAGTAGCTGGAAAGTCATCTTTAAAACTGTAATTCCTTAGCATATTGTTAAAACGATCAATTGGCTCTTTTTCCTCACTGAAATCAGAAAGAGAGTTTCTATCGCCAAATACTACTTTTTTGGAGTATAAATCTTGTAAAATAGGATAGTCGTTAATATGGACATAAGTATGGGAGTTAGAACTATCTGTAGTTGAGAAGTCTGCTGAATTAGGTAATTGTTTATATTTAATAAGATGCTTAACGTACCACTTAGGACAACCTAATTCTTTAACTACTTTCATATACAGGATGTAGTCTTTGTTATGCATTACATTATTCAAGGTTAACGCTGTTCCGTTTAATGTTGTAAAAGTTCTTTCATTATTTATAGGTTTAACGGAGGCAATTTCCTCCTCAATTTTATCTCTACGATATTTTATTTTATTAACCAAACCTGACATAGAGATTCTAGTATCTTTGTTTTTCTTCAGGATATGTTGAATTTGGCTAATAGTTAATATGGACCCAAACTGCTCTTCTAATTCTTTAGAACTTACATATTCAGGTGAGTCTTTCAACAGGTAATGGTAGTTTTCATGTTTTGTAATATAATTCAGGACACTCTCTCTATCCCAGTAATAGTTATTTTTTTCTTTAGTGACCCTAATTAAATTTACAGGTTTTAAATAATCAATTACCGTTTTAGTTGATATGCCTAATAAATTACTAACTTCCATAGTACCTAAAGGTCTATTTCCGTTTTCTAATTCTTTTATTTTCAAATAAAGTTGTTCCTGTGTCCAAATCATGTATAACGCCCCTTATTCATATTCCCAAGCATTTTCATACATTTTATTTAACACTTCATTAACTCCATTCAAGAAGGTTTCACTTTGCTCCATATAAGATAAAGAAGACTCAATATTGCTATCTCCCCGTGCAATTGCCACATCTAGTGGATTACCAGTGCTTTCTGCGATCCAATTGGAAAAAGTGCCACGTCCAATATGAGTACTCCACCTTCTATTGCTTAAATAAAGCCCGTAACTACTTGCCTCTAGATTATCGCTTTGCAATAACTTTTCTATGAATATCTTTTTCAATCTATTAAATTGTTGTTGATATGTGCGTCCACTCATAGGAAAACCATTTTTATCCACAAATAAAGCATCCTGACCAGTTATATCGTCATATGTCTTTGAGTGCTGCTCATATATTAAAGGTAGTAATCTATTAGCAAACACCACCTGTATTCTTGGTTTTTTAACCCCGTCTGTTCCGTCGAAATCCTTCAAGTCAGTTCTCAAATTCCTCTCTCGGATATCAAGTTCTAATCCAAATTCACCATATGAACCTTTTGACTTTACACTACTTCTGGTTAGGTTTACACAATCACCCCTCCTAAGCCCCCCAAAAAATTGAAGGTACACACCTAGTGCTATTGGGGTTGTGTGTTTTATTGCCAATCTGATAAAACTAATTATGTAGTTTAAATTCAATTCATGTACTAACGCTGTTTGTCTGGGATTAGGTCTCCTGTATAACTGGAAGAAGGAGCTACTCTTATTACTAAGTCTATCATTGTATTCTTGAACAGTTTCTTTATTATTAATAATTCCGTTCCTAATAAGAAATCCCATAAACTCTTTAAGTGTAAGTTGATTGTTTAATATAGTAGATTTTGATTTCCCTTCTGAAACTAACCAGTTGATATAGTACTCCACTTTATTAAAGCTAAGTGTAGATAATCTTGCTTCAAGTTCTCTAAAAGTTAAATGGTTTTCAACAAACCAATTCAGAAACCTAACTATTATTTGCCCCTTGGTTTTTAATGTGTTGTATTTAGAGCCTTTCTTTTCATATAAGAAGTTAGAAACAGGGTGTACTTTATACAAGTCCATATCGTTAATAATTACTATATGACATTGCTTTACTTCCTGTTTTTTCCTTAAAGTGGTAATGGAAGACCTAAGACCAAATCTAGTATGTATCACAGACACCCCCAATAAATATCCAACTATATGAATAATAAGAATTATATCAAAGCATCTTCATTAAAACCATGAAAAAGAGAAGATATCTTGTCGAAACATTGAGTAATTAATATATATAAACAATAAAAACCAAAAATACGATTAAAACCAAAACACATCATATATTTGCCATTACCATCTTCATATTGAAGGGAAGGGGTACAAGCACCGAGATAAAGATTTTAAAGAATTACTAAAAAAGACAGGATCTCCCCGTTATTGCAAACCGCTGCCCTCAGAAATCAATTCATATAAATATATTTATAAGTGTGGAAAGTGTGGGAACGAATATAAAAGAAAACGGAAAGTCGATACAAAAAAGTATGTGTGCGGAAAATGTAAGGGTAAATTAACCGCTATATAATGAAGGGGAAAATATTATAAATGAAATGTAAAATTTCCGTTGACTAAATAATAAAATCATGTTAAATTATATTAGCTGACGATTTTGCTTGTCCGACGCATTGAAGAATTTTGAAAAACGTTGTTGACAATTGTTGAGAAATGGGTTATGATATTTTTCGTTGACAAAAAAACATTCCACAGTAGCTCAGTGGTAGAGCAATCGGCTGTTAACCGATCGGTCGTAGGTTCGAATCCTACCTGTGGAGCCATAGGGAGAAGTACTCAAGAGGCTGAAGAGGCGCCCCTGCTAAGGGTGTAGGTCGGTTATACCGGCGCGAGGGTTCAAATCCCTCCTTCTCCGCCATTTTCTAAATGGCCCGTTGGTCAAGCGGTTAAGACACCGCCCTTTCACGGCGGTAACACGGGTTCGAATCCCGTACGGGTCATTCCTTTTTCAAAACGATTCACAAATGGTAAATAGGTCCGGTAGTTCAGTTGGTTAGAATGCCTGCCTGTCACGCAGGAGGTCGCGGGTTCGAGTCCCGTCCGGACCGCCATTGATGATTGGGCTATAGCCAAGCGGTAAGGCAACGGGTTTTGGTCCCGTCATTCCTAGGTTCGAATCCTAGTAGCCCAGCCATTTTTATTTCTCTTGTTTTTAAGTTGATGTTACTTATAGAAAATGATGAAGTATTGACTATACTATTTCAAATAGTATTTTTTGTTTCTTAACAACTTCTATTAATTGCAATTCATTCACGCGGTTGTGGCGGAATGGCAGACGCGCTAGGTTGAGGGCCTAGTGGGAGTTAATCCCGTGGAGGTTCAAGTCCTCTCAACCGCACTTTAATTTCTATTAAAATATTATTTGCGCCCGTAGCTCAATTGGATAGAGCGTTTGACTACGGATCAAAAGGTTAGGGGTTCGACTCCTCTCGGGCGCGTTTGTTGTTCGGGAAGTAGCTCAGCTTGGTAGAGCACTTGGTTTGGGACCAAGGGGCCGCAGGTTCAAATCCTGTCTTCCCGACCATTTATAAGTTTGCGGGTGTAGTTTAGTGGTAAAACCTCAGCCTTCCAAGCTGATGATGAGGGTTCGATTCCCTTCACCCGCTCCATTTTATTTATGGGCCTGTAGCTCAGCTGGTTAGAGCGCACGCCTGATAAGCGTGAGGTCGGTGGTTCGAGTCCACTCAGGCCCACTTCACTTCTTTTCGCTGATTAAATAACTTTTTTTAAAAAAGTGTTGACTCATAACGATAAAGGTGATATGATTTAAAAGTTGCTCCTTAATGAGGACAACGAAAACATTTGCTCTTTGAAAACTGAACAAAACAACCAGTATGTCAAGCAAGGTCACGTGAGTGACCAAGCATAAACTTAATAAGAAAACCCCGTTTTCTTATTAAATAACAGCTAAGTTTTTTCAAACACTTTTATGGAGAGTTTGATCTTGGCTCAGGACGAACGCTGGCGGCGTGCCTAATACATGCAAGTCGAGCGCGGGAAGCAGAC
>NZ_JBHUDE010000101.1:0-4842 GCF_042678205.1 Oceanobacillus luteolus | reverse complement strand
CGTGAAATACGCTTTATCGAATAGTTAATTATAAAGAAAATAAGGGCTGGCAAAGTTCTAAACTTTTCATTGCATTCTTCTAAACTTTTTGCTTGCAAAATACAACCTTCGAAAAAAACAATATTAATGAGACGATTTTAGACAATTTCAAAAGAAGAAAATAGATTACAGATTTTGAAATCGACGAAAATAATACTGAGCTTTTTCGTGCAATTGGTCGTGATAGGTCAGATTTATTAGATTTGGTTAAAAACTGAATTTCATTGGGTATACTATATCAATTAATTGTATGAAAAGGATATATTTGTCTGTTTTATGGTACAAATGTTTAGAGCTTAATTATGTAATTGTTTGGCAGGAATGAGTTAAAAGTTGAACCGGATTTAAACTTGTTCTCTAATTGTAGTAGCGGGGGCTTTATTGGAAATTGGAATAAGTGAATTTAAAAAGTCGAATCCTTTTCGTAAAGGAATTCGACTTTTTTAGGCTCAAATTTAATTAGTATACTTGAGTGACACAGGGATTTTCCACTACGAATGGGCTATAATTAATTCCGTTCTTTGGAAATTCTTAGAGCTATCAGTCTGTTTCTGTAGAGAAAAGCTTATTCAAGTTACGAGTCTTTACCACTTTGTGCAACTAAGAATTAACCATTGTCAAATATGATTCAAGATTTCATTGTTTTTCCAATCATGTCCCACGTTTTGCTCTTTCGATTGCTTATTTTCTAAGTAAATCATTGTTGTTTCAATACTTTCATGTCCCATGGTTTGCATGATACGGAAGACATCACTGTTATTTTCAGCACTTATGATGGCGAAACCGTGCCTCAATGTATGGGGAGTGATGGAGCGGATTTTTTCTTGGCCTTCATCACTTAATTGGCCCTCTGCTGCTTGTCTTTTCAATTTATTATTCACTTGAATGAACGGAACTTCCGCTTCATTCATTTTTTTCGTTATAAACATGGATAAATTTTTTGGACTGTAGGCTTTCCCCTTTGGAGTAGTAAAGAGGGGGCTGTGATCTGTCGGGTCCAGGATGGTTGTAAGCCTTCTTCTTTTCCGATATTTCACAATAGCTTCGAATACATTATCGTGAATTAATAGAGAACGCTTTTTATTACCCTTTCCTGTTACCTCCATCCAATAGTTGTATTCTCCTTTTGAAGGGTTCCACTCCTTTGTAAGATCGCTCACCTTTACTTTACAGAGTTCCTCAATACGTGCTCCTGTAGTAACCAATACTGCTAGAAGTCCATGGACAATCGGATGATGACGATAATAATTTAAAAGCTCAATGATTTCATCTATTTTTATATCACGGTTTGGTCTGTCCTTTTTACCTACGCGAGCGGACAATAAGTATTCATGTACCGGGTGCTCGATGTATCCTTTCCTATATATATAATGAAGGAAAGATTTAAAGATAGTTGTCTTACGTGAAATCGTCGCAATCGAATATGGTTTATTCCCTTTTCCCAGTGGCGCTGTTTTCAGCCAATTTTGATACAAGCGTAACTGTCTCTCTTTTAGATAGTGGAAGAGCGAGCCGCTCCAGTTATCAGGGATATAGAACTGTCCTGGATGAGCATAAAAAATTGAATAAGCCTGCAGTAAATCCCTGACATATTCCTTTTTCGTATTATACTGCGTGTTTTTTTCCTCATCTTGGTCTTTCTCTTCATGAACATATAGGTAAATCATTTCTATATCGTTAAATTTTGTATAATCTGCTACGTCATTTTCAAATAAATGATGATAGAACATATTCAGATATGATTTATCCAATAATGCGTTGGTTAATTTGTTTTTCATTTCTTTTTCGTCATCGAGTAATTCAAAACGGGAGTCCAAAACAAGCGGAACATTAAAAGATTCTGTTTTCCTTTCCATCAAATATCTTCCTTTCTTTAGTTATAAATCACCTGTTATCTTTATTTTAAATTTATTTTATTTATAGTAGATAAAGTTATATAAACAAAACTTTGATAGCTTAATTATACATTAATATATATCAATTTAATATAAATTGGAAAAATGCTTTTATTTGTCCAACAGATAAAAACATAAGAGAAATAAGTATGTAGTTATAATCCGTATAACTTTCATGAGGAACTAGACAACCATAATAGTTAATGATAAAGTTTAATTATACTACATAGTTAATTTATATTTCACCAAACATTTCAATACTAGTTGACGTTAATTTAACTAGAAAGGGGAGGCGGATATATGATTTGGATAAGAAAAGGGTATGTCGTGGAAAGGAAGAAAAGAAAAGATGAACTTTACGAATTTGTTGTTACCAGAGGTAATAGAGTGATTGATACAATTGTTCCAAAAGCGCCGAAAGAAGAAAGATATATTAGGAATCAATTAAAAAAAGGTAAGGATATTTATGACTTCCTCTCAAGGGAGGTGTCTGAATCATTAAAGTTATGTTACGAAGAAATAATAGGGGAAATTGTAGAAGTAAAAAGACCATCATTGCTATTACTTCAATTTATGCCCTTTGAAGACTTCCATTATCTTAATACTCATGGTGGTAAAGTAGGATTGGTTGTTGGGGTACAATTAGAGAAAAATGAGTTTGTTTTTGAGATCAAGATAAATGAACAAAAGGAATCAATTTTCATAGAACAAGAGTACTTAAAAGTAGTAAATAATGAGTATGTAAGGAAGGTGTTTGAGGATGAGCGAGGAAAACTTTTTATCAACAAATGAAGCTGCTAAAAAATTAAATGTAACAGTAACAACTATTTATAATTACGTAAAGAAAGGAAAATTAAAGCCTGTTTATGATGATTGGTCAATCGACGGAATGATGCTGTTTCATGCAGAGGATATAGAAAAGCTAAGGGATGAACCACCGAACGGTTACACTACTGCTCAAGCTGCAAAAATACTAGGTATGCACCAGACGACCATTTCTAAACAGATAAAAGAAGGCAAGATAATAGCCGATAGAATTAAGTATAAGGGAAGAATGACCTACTTTATCAGTGAGAATACATTAAACGAGTTAATTGCTTTGCGGAGAAAGAAAGCCTTTAACAATCTAAGGATTTTCAGTGCCAAATATCAACTATATTTATATCAGTCCTTGATCAATCGGCAAACAAATGAGCTTGGACGTGTCATGGAAATAACAAGGAATGGGGGTTACTTTATAACAAACGGAGGAGAAAAGATTGATTTACTTGAAATGAAAAAACATGGCTTTTCTCCAGTTGAAAGATTTCACGCAAAGAACCCTTTAAATAGGGTGGGATATGTTTGCTTCAGGTTTACAAAACCTACTTCTTTGCATGATTTCATGTATGAAGTAATAGAAACTTTTTATAGAGAAGCCGGTTATAAAAATATTCAAATATCAATGACTGAACACCATATTGATGTTCAAATAAAACCTATATTAATAGAAGAAAATATGATTTCCTATGAATTTTTAAAACAACATATAGTAGAGGGGGCTGTTGTAAAAAGGCATAATGGTATTTTTCTCGATAGTGAGCAGGAGCGGCTGACTCTTGATGTATCTAGGAAGTTAAAAGGACAGATAAAAATATTAGCGAAAGAAAATTCAAAAACAATTGAAGAGCAAGCAATCGAATTGATTCTGAAAGGGTTAAGTAATAATTAATAACCTATAAGAGCAAACAGTCGCGTATCATACTTTAATCTAAAAAGCTGATATCCGGTGGTAACATATTCAGTTTTTTCCACTGCTTATCTATAGGAACAATTTGTTTACCGTCAATGTTATACATGTATTTTCTTAAGGTGTTGGTGGTCATCTCTTTTAATTCTTCTTTGGAAAAGCTAATGTACTCGATATGGTTATTTTTTATTATTTTGTAAGTTGTTTCTCCTGTTTTCTGAAGAATTAATTGGTGATTATCATAAAGAGTTTGTCTAATTCTAACAATGTCCCTTTCCATATTACCCTGTATATAGTTAAGTACACTGAGATATGCATTTCCTGCATACCCAAGGCCAAATTGCTTTTTATCAAGCAGTAAAACTTTTAATGCTAATGGTAAAGAAATACTAAGCTCTATTAGTTCATTTTTATCCATTAATATCACCTAGATAGTATTATAACAAAGGAAAGCAGATATAATTATATAGCTGATGTAGTTTTTTCGGCAGGTAACAAATATCTGGTTGAATATAAGTATCTAGAAGACGACTTAGCTATATACAATCAACGATATTTTGATATAAAGTTAATTATTCCAAAAGATTTCAAGATAGAATAGGGATTATTGAATTTAAAAGATATATTTTCAATTAAGACATAAGGGGAATAGAATCATGTTTAAGAAACTAACTATTTTAATGGCACTAGTGATTATCATTGGTGGATGTAGTCAATCTGCAGCAACCGCACTTGTCGGTGATTGGTCTCCTAATGATGAGTGTGATGGATTTTTTGGGGAAGGTCTGATTTTTAGTGATGATGGTACCATGCAAACTAAAGATGGCGAAAGGTATACTAAATGGTCCTTATCGGATGATGAAACCACGATAACATTTACCAATCCGGATCTTGCAATCTATGATGAATTTGAATTTACATATTTCGATGATGAAACAATCAGCATTATTAATCCAGAGAGTGAATGGCAAGATAAGAATGTTTGCCAAATAACAAAGGATTAATTATTTGAATGTAATACTAATAGACAAAATCGTATCTATATTAGGTGCGGTTTTATTATTATAACAATAATCACTAGCGTTGCATAAATAATGCCAGAATTTTCAGTTTTAATCTTTTTTCTATTAGAGCCAAAAAAGTAAATACCCAACTAAAGGTGGCTCCATTCATTTTTTT
>NZ_JBHUDE010000100.1:0-4834 GCF_042678205.1 Oceanobacillus luteolus | reverse complement strand
GTAAGTACTCGGTAACAAGACTCAGTTTAAATCCCTCACTATATTTAGCCATAAAAACACCCCCGAAAGTTAGTTTTTTACTCTAACTTTCGGGGGTCGGTACCAAGCTGACAGGTCTTTTTTGTATATTTTATCCATTTACGAGCCCAAAAATTTATTTTGACATTCACCCAGTTATTGTCCAAACGTTTCTTGGGATTAAGCCTGCTACATCATTGCTTTCTGTATTTATCGACACGCTTATTATCGAACAGCACAGCGGTTTGGTCCAATCTCCATTTCACGTTGTTCTTCTTCACCTGGTGTCATTCTGCCCATATTTGTTTTACGGATTTCTTGGAAAGCGTTTGGTTGTGGTGGTAAGTTTTCCGTAACCAAATTTCTAAACTCACTTTCGTCATTTATTTTTAATCCATGGTTTTCTGCAAACAATGATCCTAATTTTTTTGCTACACTTCCATCCTCATTTAACTCTTCAATAATCATGAAGTGAGCTGGAAGTACGATGAGCTCCTCAGATAATTTTCGATAACGCTGATAAAGTGTTTCCCTCAAATCACCAACCCAATCCTCAGCCATACCTGCCAAATCAGGTCTTCCGATAGAATCAATGAACAATATGTCACCAGTTAACAAAAACTGATCACCGACTATAAATGAGGTTGAACCAATTGTATGCCCCGGCGAATACAAAGCATGAATACGAACTTTTGTGCTTCCAATTATGACATCTTCGCCATCTTCTAACGGTTCATATTCAAAAGCAACTTCTCCAGCGTCTTTGGGTGGGAGCCAATACTTCGCCCCTGTTTCTTTTGCAATGAATCTTCCGCCTGAAATATGGTCTGCATGCAAATGAGTGTCAAATACATGCGTAATCTTAACGCCCTTTTCTTTTGCAAAGTTTGTAAATACATCCGTCATGCGTGTGGCATCAATAATAGCTGCTTCTCGATCTGACACAACCATGTAAGATAAACAGCCTTTTCCAAGGCGGACAAACTGGTATATCTCACCGCCATTGTTTAAATCTCCTACTTTAACCGGCTCCAGATATTCACTCCATGCTTTCATACCACCATTAAGGTAGGCGACATCAAGCCCTTTTTTAGAAAGCATTTCAGCTACCATGACAGATGATCCTTCTTTTGCACACGCAACTACAATTTCTTTATCAGAAGGGATCTGATCCATGATTTCTTCTACTCCGTCAAGTAGTTCAAAATATGGCATGTTGATATATTCAAAATTCTCCCCTTCAATTTTCCAATCTTCAAAGTCATCTGTATTACGGACATCTAAAATAAACAGTTCTTGTTTATTGATGACTTTTTTTGCAACTTCCTTTGGACTTATTGCTGTTACTGACATTTTCAATACCCTCCAATGTGTATCATTGTTTTTTCCTGGTTATTGCTGAGTCGTACAATAATAACTCAGCGGCTTGCATCCATTTTAAAGGTCTTTACTCGAAATGTATCGAATATAAAATTCGCTTTCATTTTATTTTTCGCAAAGATCAAGAATAAATACATGTCTTTTGCTCGCACCTGTATCTAACAATTATCCTAAGTGAAGAAATGTACCTACTTTTCTTTTCCATAATGCTTCTTTATTTTTTTAATCCAAAATACGCTTTCTGAATTGGAAATCAGACCAAACCGCTGCGCAGTACATCATATAAATAAATGATCGTTATCTGTATATCTCTGTTCTTGGTATACCGCATACACAGGCTTTTTGATTGGGAGATAATTGAAATTACAGGAACCCGATTGAAAATTTTTATTGGGCTATCAGTCATGGAGATGGTTTCTGGGTATGTCACCACCGTATACACTCTGTTTCCGGACTTTTTTTGATCGGAAATGGTATAGGGTAGTAACGAATGATCCGGGATGTAGAGCTTTCCATTGCCCTCCTCCGTGTCGTATAAAGCCGATGATATTGTATATAAAACACTTTGATGCAAAGGATAACTTATATACCTTGAAGTTAAAGGGGTTATTGAAGATGAAACAATCTTTGATTTTTGTGTGCCTTCTTTTTATTATTTTTTGTCTCTCCCTAGGAAAAAATGCGGTTACGTTTGTTCATTCTCCTGCTATAGAAGCTAATCAATCTCCCGCATCCGATTTATCAAAATTAAAAAACAAATATAAAAGCACTTTTTTAATGAAGGGACCGGAATCCAAACGTGAAATCGCACTGACGTTTGATGATGCTCCCGATGAAATTTTCACACCAGTCATATTAGACATTTTAAAACAAAAAGATGTTAAGGCTACCTTTTTTCTTGTAGGGCACCGTATTGAAAAATATCCTGAAGTGGCCAAGCGAATTGTGCAAGAAGGACATGCAATCGGAAATCATTCATATAACCATGCGGATTATTTAACTCTTAACCGTTCAGAATTTCTGAATCAGATAATCCGAACCTATGAACTAATGAGTTCATATACAGGATATTCACCGACTATCGTCCGACCACCATATGGAAATATCAGTGAGCAGCAGATAGAATGGCTGGCTTCTCAGAAAAGAAAAGTTGTGAACTGGAATGTGGATTCTTTGGACTGGAAAGGATTGAATGCAGAACAGGTATCAAGCAACATTCTATCTAATGTCACTCCGGGATCCATCGTATTACAGCATTCCGGAACGGGCGACGGTGGGGATTTATCGGGAACAATTCATGCACTGCCTACGGTTATTGACGAGTTGAGGAAGGATGGATTTGAACTGGTCACAGTACAGGAGATGCTAGGTGTTGTAGAAAGTTAATCTAAGGAACAAAGAGTTATCTTATGACCAAGATAACGACCTTATAACTGAACGAATATAGCGAAGGAAAGATATGATGATTCAATATGGATAGCTAAATCAAAAAGCCAAGGAAACATCCCTCAGTTTTTCTAATACTATAAGGTTTTTTTGTAAAGAATATATCTAAATATTCTTTGGAGGTAACGAATCATGGATGAAAATCACATTCAACTAACTTCTTCTGAAATTGCTTCCATTTGGACTAGCTATATGCAGGATAGTATGTCCAAATGTGTTTTAGCTTATTTCCTTAAAACCATAGAAGATGAAGAAGTTCGCCCTATTGTTCAATTTGCTTATGATTTATCATCTACTCATATTGAAAAGCTAACAACCATATTTCAAGAGGAAAAAATTCCAACACCTACAGGATTTACTTTTGAAAATGATGTTAATTTGAATGCGCCACGCATGTATACAGACACATTTATGCTAACTTATATAAACAATATGGCTAAGGTAGGCTTGCTTGGTTACAGTGGATTTATTTCCGTAAGTGCTAGGGATGATATACGAACATTTTATAGAGAAGGTCTTAACGAAACATCAGAATTGTGTGAAAGGAGCTCAAAGGTAGCCCTTTCCCGATAAATAAGCAGTAAGCTGAAGAAAACGAGTCCCATTCCTAGTAAGGTCATTTGGTATCTTCCAGTCGTTAATCCTTGAATCATTTCCACATCTAAAACTGCTTTACCTGTTATCGTTGTGTTAACGCCATCTAATTCATTGCTATTCAAATAAACTCTTAAATCATCAATAAAAACCTTTAGATTCTCTGCTTCTAAATGTTTGATTCCTACCGTAATAACACCTTTTGTATTTGTATCATTTAAGAACAGTTTTAATTGTTCTGTTGGAATATCCGCAATCTGTTCGCCAAGAGATTCCTGTTTTGGTAACTTCTCATCATTTATTTGCTTTACAATGTTGGAAATGGATTTTGTTTCAACAACAACATCAGGGAATTCCGTACCCATGTCTTCTGTTAATTTATCCACCCATATCATGATGTCATCTGAAATAATATCATTACCTTCATATACAATAGATACTTGATCTGTTGTACCAACAATATCACGCAATTTATGAATGTCTTTTAGTTCCTGTGTATTTTGTGGCATAAAGGTTTCCACATCTGTTTCTGCATTGGCATCTACATCTACCCAAATACCAATAGCAGCCAAGATTACAGCTATTGCGATGATAATCCAACGAAGTTTAATTGTTTTTTCTGTAAGCCAGTTAAGCATTTTATCCGTTTTTCCAGTTCCTTGTTTTGTATGTTTTGATTTTTTCTTCTGCACATTATCAAAGAAGTAATCTCGTATAAATAATATTGGAATCAAAATAAAAACACCTAAAATGAAGCTTACAATTAAACCGATAGTTAACATTTTACCAAAATCTTGGATCATAGGTACAGGAGATGTATAAAGTGCGACAAACCCTATCCCTGTCGCCACCAGGGCAGTAAAAACAGCGGGAACCATTTTTTTAATTGTTTTATTTAAACTGTGCTTAGATTTATTTTTATTGTTATTCATTTGAATCCTCCTCATGCATCTCCTCGTCATAACGGTTTTGGAACTGAATTGCATAGTCGATTCCAAGCCCAATTAAGATTGGGAAAACTGCCATAGACACCATTGTAATCGGTATTTGCAACCAACCCATTAAGCCAACAGTCCCCACAACTGCAATTAGCACCACCAATAATGGCAATATTCGCCACTGGACTTTAAAAACAAAAAATAAAACAATGACCATGATTAACAGTGCCAATCCCATCATTTTTTGGATATTTTCCTGCATAGAGGAACGAATGGCATTATCAAGTACAGGCTTACCAGAAACTAATGTTTCTACTGCTTCAAGCATTTCCGAATCTAAATAATCGTTAATCGGGGAGTGTAAAATAAACTGTGTAAGTGAGAGAGCGTACGGCTCTTGCTTCGCAGTTTATTTTTTTATTGTTAGAATAAACATATAAGATTGGGAGGTTATTCTA
>NZ_JBHUDE010000099.1:0-4781 GCF_042678205.1 Oceanobacillus luteolus | reverse complement strand
GCGGAAAGGTCACACCTGTTCCCATACCGAACACAGCAGTTAAGCTTTCCAGCGCCGATGGTAGTTGAGACTTTGTCTCTGCAAGAGTAGGACGTTGCCAGGCATAAATTTACTTCTATATGTAAGAATATAAATCGCATATTTTTTATTACCGCGGGGTGGAGCAGTCTGGCAGCTCGTTGGGCTCATAACCCAAAGGTCGCAGGTTCAAATCCTGCCCCCGCAACCAAATTGGTCCGGTAGTTCAGTTGGTTAGAATGCCTGCCTGTCACGCAGGAGGTCGCGGGTTCGAGTCCCGTCCGGACCGCCATTATAATTTAAGAGTAAATATTCGTACAGGATTTCATTGATGAAATCTTGTTTTTTTAATTTATACAGCTTTTTGTTGAATTTTGGAACGCAGCATTCGAGCGTTTCATTTTGAATGGTATTTTGCTATGATAGATATTATAAATAGTATTAAATCATATATAACTGTGATGGATTATTCCATTATGAAAATGAGCATAAAATAGAGAATTTATCTGTATGATAAACAGTACGAACAGAAAAAAGAACCATCTGATATATGGTAGATACACATAGCTGATAGTAGGTGAAGTTGTGCATTCAAGATCATGGATTACTGGCTCAGCAGAAGAAACTCAAAAAATTGCTGAGCGTTTGGCTGAGTTGTTAATGCCTGGTGACTTGCTCACTTTAGAAGGCGACTTAGGTGCTGGAAAGACTACTTTTACAAAGGGATTGGCAAAAGGACTTGGAGTTAAAAGAAACGTGAATAGTCCGACGTTTACTATTGTAAAACAATATAAAGGGAGACTACCTCTTTATCATATGGACGTTTATCGCTTGGAAGATTCCGATGAAGACATTGGTTTCTCCGAATACTTTGATGGTGAAGGTGTGTCTGTGGTAGAGTGGGCCCAGTTTATTGAAGAGTACTTACCAGAGGAAAGATTGGAAGTCACCATTAGATCTATTGATGAACAAACTCGAAAAATAGAGTTTCATGCAATTGGAGATCGTTATTTAAATATATTAAATGAGATGAATGATTAGGGGTAACTTTATATGAATGTACTTATCATTGATACATCGAATCATGTTCTAGGTGTAGCAATAATGAAGAATGAACAATTGATTGGACAAATCGTAACGAATTTGAGTAAAAATCATTCTGCCCGATTAATGCCTGCAATTGATAAATTAATGGCGGAAGTGGATATGCAAGTCGAGGATCTAGATCAAATTTCCGTTGCGAAAGGCCCCGGTTCTTATACAGGAGTCCGTATCGGTCTGACGACAGCCAAGACTCTGGCATGGGCATTACAAGTTCCTGTTGTAGGAGTTTCCAGTTTAGAAGCGCTTGCGTATCAAGGGCAGTTTTTTGATGGACTGATTTGTCCATTTTTTGATGCTAGAAGAGGACTTGTATATTCCGGCATTTATCAATGGAGTGGCGATGAATTGATAGCAGTAGAAAAGGATGAGAATCTTCTTTTTGATGAGATGCTCAACCGACTGCAATCTACTGGGAAACGGGTACTGTTTTTAAGTCCGGATATTGCAAAGTTTAAAGAACAAATAGATGTTGCGTTAGGAGAGTTGGCAGTAATTCCTGCTGGTCCCTATCATATATCCAATCCAAGTCATTTAGGGCTTGCAAGTTTGAACCATAAACCGGAAGATATCCATGGGGTTACGCCTAATTATTTACGTTTGGCTGAGGCAGAGTCCAACTGGTTAAAACAGCAAAAGGAAAAAGAAAACAATGGTTAATATCACAATAAGGAAAATGGAACTGAGAGATGTTCCTCAAGTTCTCGAAGTAGAAAAGGCATCATTCACCTTACCTTGGACGACTGATATTTTTTATCATGAACTGATGGATAATATGCATGCATATTATTTTGTTGTGGAATGTGAAGGGAAGATTATCGGTTATTCAGGTATGTGGGTGGTCATTGATGATGCACAAATAACGAATATTGCTATTCTCCCTGATTTTCGAGGAAAGAAAATTGGTGAGAAGCTCTTTGCTCATATGATGCTTACAGCAGTTCGGCTTGGTGCAGCACATCTATCGTTAGAGGTGCGTGTATCGAATATTGTTGCGCAGAAAATGTACCGGAAATTTGGGCTTGTTCCTGGGGGGATTCGGAAGAACTATTATACGGATAACCAGGAGGATGCTCTCGTAATGTGGGTGAACTTAAAATGACTAAAGATAATATTATATTAGGTATTGAAACAAGCTGTGACGAAACTGCAGTTGCAATTGTTAAGAATGGCACGAATATCTTATCCAACGTTGTAGCTTCACAAATTGAGAGTCATAAACGATTTGGTGGAGTTGTTCCTGAGATTGCATCTCGGCATCATGTGGAACAAATGACGGTAGTATTAGAAGAAGCTTTCAATCAAGCTGAAGTTGATTGGGAAGAAATCGATGCGATTGCGGTGACGGAAGGTCCTGGATTGGTAGGTGCCTTGTTGGTTGGAGTGAATGCGGCTAAAGCTTTAGCGTTTGCAAAACGGAAACCATTAGTAGGTGTACAGCATATTGCAGGCCATATCTATGCCAATCGGTTTCAACAGGAGTTTGAATTCCCATTACTTGCATTAATTGTTTCTGGGGGTCATACCGAACTGATCCTGATGAAAGAGCATGGAAGTTTTGAATTGATTGGAGAAACCTTGGATGATGCCGCTGGGGAGGCCTATGATAAAGTTGCAAGGATGTTGGATTTACCGTATCCAGGCGGCCCGGAAATTGATCGACTCGCTGAACAAGGAGAGGAAACAATTGATTTTCCTAGGGCATGGCTGGGTGAAGAAAGTTATGACTTCAGTTTTAGCGGCTTAAAATCAGCGGTAATCAATAAAATCCATAATGCTGGGCAACGTGGAGAAGTCTTAAAGAAGGAAGATATTGCGGCAAGTTTTCAAGCAAGCGTTGTCGAGGTGCTCACTGCAAAAACATTGCGTGCTGCGAAAGAATATAACGTGAAACAGGTTATTGTAGCTGGTGGTGTTGCTGCAAATAAAGGGTTACGTAACGAATTACAGAAACAGTTTAATGAGGCGCAAATACCATTACTGATTCCACCTTTAGCTTTGTGTACAGATAATGCTGCAATGATAGCTGCTGCAGGCACGATTGCTTACCAACAAGGTAAACGAGCTGGCCTTGATCTGAATGCAAATCCTTCCCTCGAACTTATATAACTAGTTGGTTACTCCCAAGAAAGTTGTGGAATAAATCAATGATTTATCCACAGGACTGTGCATAAACATGTGAATCATTGATAGATAAGCAATTATTTTTGTGGGTAACGATGACTATTCAAACTCTGGATTTTGTGGATAATGTGGATGATTTTGTTGACAATTATAAACTAAGGGTTTTATTGTTACTGATTTGTGGATAAGTGATGGGGAAGAGTAAGATAATCTGAAAAAGAAGTTTGGTGAAGCAGCAATGCAAAAGAAACAGTCTTATTATGTGCAAAGCGATCTTCTGATTCTGATCGTTTTATTTATTGTGGCAAGTCTTCTAGCCATTTATAACGCTCAACAACTTGAGCAGTATGATGGCGAAAATTTTGTATTGAAACAGATTGCTTGGTTTGCAGTAGGTGGACTATTTATTGCATCTGTTCAATTTTTAGATATGGAACAATTGTATAAGGGTAGTGTCTATATTTATATTGGTGGTATCTTATTACTCTTATTACTATATATAAGCCCGGAATCGATTGCTAGATCGGTAAATGGTGCAAAAAGCTGGTTTAACCCTCGTTGGGCTCCTGTATCATTGCAACCAGCTGAATTTGTAAAGTTATCCACAATTTTATATCTCTCCGTTGTTATCAGTAAACACAAGGAGAAATTTGAACAAAGTAATTTAAAGTCGGATACATTACTTTTGATTAAATTAGTAGCAACTACAGCATTACCTGTATTTTTAATTCTCTTACAGCCAGACTTTGGAACAGCAATGGTATATATCTTTATTTTAGGGATGATGATCATCTTTTCAGGAATCAGCTGGAAAATCATTCTTAGCCTAGTGGCGGCCGTTAGTGCGCTATTAGGAAGTCTACTTGCATTTATTGTAAACTTTCCAGAGCTTGCGAAGTTGGTTGTCGGACCTGCTCGACATTATCAAATTGATCGGATATTGACATGGTTTGATCCAACACAGTCTAGTGACACCGCTAACTGGCACTTTGACCGAGCTTATATGGCGTTAGGTTCTGGTCAGTTATTCGGTAAAGGAATGAGTGGAGTAGAGGTTTATTATCCAGAGGCTCAAACGGATTTCATTTTTTCTGTAATCGGCGAGACTTTTGGATTCATTGGTGGAGCGCTCGTCATCTTGCTCTATTTCCTCTTGCTCTATAAGCTTGTATCCTTAGGATTGAGCATTTACAAGTTTGTACCGTTTGCTTCTTATTATTGCCTTGGATTCCTCAGTCTAATTCTTGTTCATGTATTCCAAAATATCGGAATGACAATCGGCATCATGCCAGTAACAGGAATACCGCTGCCGCTGATTAGTTATGGTGGTAGTTCCGTCATGGCGACGATGCTTGGATTAGGGGTTATCTATCGAATATCTGTCGAGTATACGATACAAAATGATTATTTATTTAAATAATTGAGCAACAGTAAAGAGGCTGGGACAAAACCCCAGTAAATAAAAAATAAGGCGTAGGAGTTCACACAAAAAATGTGTAGGCCCTACGCTTTTTGCTATCGTTATTTTAGTAAACAAA
>NZ_JBHUDE010000098.1:0-4743 GCF_042678205.1 Oceanobacillus luteolus | reverse complement strand
TCTTTTGTTAGCATCGTTCATTGGCATAACCTCCAGATTTTTTTCTAAAGAGATTATCTCAAGAACGGATATTTAATAGAAGGTGTTCATTGTTTGACGCTTACGGATTATTCCTCGGTGAGAGTGACTTTATAAGTTCATTACTGATTGATCAATCAATAATAGGAGTGCAAATAACAAATTCGCATCCTTTCACTTTAAAAGAGGAATCTCATTTATAAAAATGAAATTCCTCCGATTTTCATTTAAATATTCATCAAATCATCATTCAACTTTTTAGCTTCATTACGGAAATACAGATAAAAACCAATCCAAATCCCCACATAAATGAATAAGAACAATCCTGCAAAGAGTAGAATGCTTGTCAAATTAAAAGGAATCCAGCCGACGTTGAGAGATAAAATGAAAAAGAGAATTACTGCTGAAATGAAATGTAAGGCGGTTTGCTGCACTAATTTTAAAGATTTGATTTCAAAAATAAGTGGCGTGACAGCGAAGAACCATCCACAGAAAATACATGCAAGAGAGTTTTTAAGAAAAAGCTCTCCATCTAATAGAGTGGAACCATTTAAATAAATGATATTAGTGATCAAAACCATCATAAAAGCACCGAATAAAATACCAATGAAACTTTGAAATAAAAATCGCTTCATCCATCCTTCCTCCTATTCATTTTCAAAGATTCTTTAATGTTTTTTACATAGTGTCTTGTTACATATTCTTTTGCTCCTGACTTGAAGTGGACACAGAGTGTTCCATTAAAAGAAGGCTCGAATCTGCTCATTTCATGCAGATTAGCAATTACTGATTTAGACAGCCTTACAAAACGAGTTGATGGTAGCATTTTTTCTAATTCGTACAGTTTCTCCTTCAGTACAAAAGATCCTTCTGATGTTACAGCGATGACCTTCTCATTCTCTGTATGAAAATAATGGATATTTTTAGGCTTCAAGATGTGCTGCATTTCACCGACTCTACCAATAATGAACTCCGTTTCTTTTCCTTTTAGATAATCTACAATCTCTTGTATGGAATCATCAAGTTCTTTACATTGGATGATAACCTTTGTTTGTTCATGCTCTTGATCGATATCCAATGATATCTTCATATATCTCATCCCCCACTAAAATTCTCCCTATTTACAATTATACAGTTTTTCGCTGCCTCTGAATGATCAAATAGGAAATAATTAGTAGAAAAAGGGCGTAACCTAAAGATAAGAATGTATCTGTGTCAAAGTGGAGCTGATTATTCCAGATAGCGATAAACAACTGATTCATATGATACAGGGGATTTAAGTAAGCGATCATTTGAACGAACTTCGGCATGATTTCAATGGGTAAAGCAAAGCCTCCAGTAAACATGACAAATTGAAAGATTACTATGGAGAAGACTAGAGCACTCTTCATCTCTTTAAAAAAAGAATATATTGCTGAGGCGAAAATTAGTAATAAGATGTTCAATAACAAGAAAAATGCGTAAGAACTTATAAAATTCATGTAATCAAAAGGCAGATTATATACAAAAATACCGAGCATTTGAATGAAGAAATAACCGACGCTAGTTACAATAATCGACCTAAGGATGTTAGAAACAAGCAGGATTTTTTTAGAAACGGGTGCAAGCAGGATTCTTTTTTCTACTCCGCTGGAGCGGTTCACTACTTGTTCGAATCCAAACGCAAAGAATATGACTGAAAACGTGATGAGCAAAATAAATGACGGAGTATAAACTTCAGCATATGTTAAACCGTTGGCATACGTATTTTCTCCAAATAGCTGCCCTAAGAATATATAAGTGACAGGTGGGATAATCAGCGAAAATGCTAAATAAAAAATTTCTCTTGAGAACATAATCAGATCATATTTTAATTGGGTAAGTAACATGATAATTCCTCCTCTTGATTTTATATTGCTTCAACGTTTTGTAAGTAAAAATTGTTGATGGATGAGTATCCACGGGCAAGGATATTTTCTGGTGTTGTTAACACCTCTGCTTTTCCGTCATTGATCAAGCAGACTTTATCACAGTACATCTCTATTTCGTCCATATAATGAGTGGTGAGGATGACTGTTCCACCGGTTTTTCGATTATACTTCGCAATGTAAGACCATAGAGTATTTCGCATGTGTGGATCTAATCCAGTGGTAGGTTCATCGAGAATAATTAACTTTGGATTGGACAAGAAGGCTATTGCTAAGCTGACCTTTTGTTTCCAGCCGCCAGAGAGTTTTTCAAAGTATGTTTTTTTATGAGATTCCAACTTGAAGTCTTCAATAATTTGTTCGATCTTCAAGTCAGATTGATAGTATGCCTTGAATAGACGAAGCAGTTCAACTACTTTAAGATTCTTATAAAACTCGGTTGGTTGTAAGACAGCCGAGATGTTGGAGCGAATCGCTTGTTGTTTCTGTTCCGTAAGATGTTTCAAGTCATGTCCGAACACATTTACTTCGCCCTCATCATAACTCTTCAGTGTCATAATGATTTCAAGGAAAGTGGACTTCCCTGCGCCATTTTTACCGATCACACCGATAATTTCTCCTTTATTCGCTTGAAAATCCAACCCCTTTAATACAGGTTTACCGTGATATGACTTATGCAAATTCTTCACCTTGATCATTTTGTCGCCCTCCGTTTTTCTTTGTTAATTACATCCTATCGAGAAACGTTTTTTCCGTCTATGCAATCTCGATGAGATGTCGATCTCTGATAGTCACATGCAAAAAATAGGGGGTGTCATGCATCCATAGAAAACGGTGTATATCTCCGTATTCCTTTGAGTCCAGGAATGAAAAGGTTGCTAAACGGGTAAATGGAAGTATCTCTGTTAGGTTTACAGACCTCACAGGTTGAGAAGAACGTATAGAAGCTATTTCACAGAAGAGGTGTAAGCAAATGAGTTTAGAAGAAATATTTCAAAATCAAAAACCTGTAGAAGATGCTGCAAACGAACATACAGTAATCGGAAAAGATGGAATGGTTTCTTGTCCGGTAAAAGAAGCGGCTGAAGTGGGGGAAGAGGTACTGAAAGAAGGCGGCAATGCGATGGATGCCGTCATTGCAATGCAACTTGCTCTCGCAGCTGTAGAAGGGATGAATACAGGTGTTGGCGGTGGTGGAGTCATTTTATATTATGATTCCAGTAATAAAGAAACGAAAATAATTAATGGGCATAGCCAAGCACCGTCAGCTGTTAAACCTGATCTGTTCTTTGATGAGGAAGATTCACTAATTTCATTCGATGAGCGCTCGACAAGTCCCCGTGCAGTGGCTGTGCCAGGGGTGTTGAGAATGCTGGAATTGGCTAAAAATCAGTATGGAACCTTGTCACTTGAGCGTCTTATTGATCCTGCTATACATTTAGCGGAAGAAGGATTCCGCATCAATCGATCGTGGGAAAGAGCATTGGAGAATTTCCAGCATCGCTTGGGAGATGTAGCTAAGAAGACATTTGTTCCTGATGGTAAGCCATTAAAACAGGGAGTCCATTTCCAACAGCCAGACTTGGTGAAGACCCTGAAACTGATCCGTAAAGAGGGGTTCTCCACGTTTTATGAAGGTGAAATTGCTGATGCTATCATCAAAACTTTAGCCGACCATGGAGGAATAATGGAAAAGGCTGATTTAGAAAGCTATCAATCAGCTATCGAAGAACCGTTTTGGGGGAGTTACAAGGATTATAAATTAGCCATTCCTGCCCCGGCAGGCGGTGGCGGGGTTTCGTTATCCATGCTGCTTAAAATGCTGGAGAAACTGAACGTGAGTCAATACGATATCCATTCTTGGGAAAAGTATCATTTGATTGCAGAGGCGACAAGGCTTGTATTGGCGGACCAACAGACGTATCTCGGTGACCCGGAATTCAGCAGGATTCCTTATCAAGGTCTGCTTAGTGATGAGTATATTGAAGAAAGGCTAAAACTCATTGACCTTGAATCTAAGAAAAAAGAGATTACTGCAGGTAAACCATGGAACTACCAAGAAGGTGAGCCGAATTATAAGGTGGAAATGGACCACAACCGTCATGGTATGGACACGACTCACTTTACAGCAGTAGACCAATGGGGCAATGTTGCTGCATGTACGACTTCACTCGAGCGGATATTCGGTTCTGGAATCATGGTGGATGGATATGGATTCATGCTAAATAATGACTTGACAGATTTTAGTCCAGAACCTGGAGCGGCGAATGAACCAAACAGCAAAAAATTCCCGGTAAGCTCCAAATCTCCGACGATTGTTTTTCATGATGGAAAACCGTTTTTCACTCTTGGTTCTCCTGGAGCCACCACTATTATCAGCTCGGTCGCACAAGTTCTTTTACATGTCCTAGACTATAAAATGGATTTGAGGGAAGCAATCGCCGAAGTACGGATATTCAATAATCCTGAGGCTTCGATGGAATGGGAAGATGGTATCAATGAGGAAGCGATGGCCCAGTTGAAGAAAATAAGTTATGAACTGAATAAAAGCTTTAAAACTGAAACTGCTGATAATCGTTTAGGGGACGTCAAAGGAATCTTAATCAATCCATGGAATGGCAATTTGTATGGAGCGGTAGATTCACCTAGACCAGGAAGAGCGATTGGAATCAACCAAAATTCCAAGTAAGAAAAAAGAGACATCCACGACCTATGAACTGCCCCCTGTCAAGTAGACAGCGGAAATAATAAAAAGAATTTAAGCGGCTTTAGCTCTGTATTCTATAGGGCTAAGGCCGTTTAATCCTTCTTGATATCT
>NZ_JBHUDE010000097.1:0-4621 GCF_042678205.1 Oceanobacillus luteolus | reverse complement strand
GATTAGTTCTTCATGTGGCATAGAAAAGCACCTCCTTCAATTGATATTTCTATCTTAGCAAGAGGTGCTTCATTTTTGTATGCGTTGTTTGATTACGGGTTTACTACAAATCTTCACCGTATCCCTCTCTTCCAATACAATAATTATTAACTAATTTATGCAGTAAAACTCCTTTTCGATTGGACATTGCTTTCAATTCCTATAGACTACATCATCATTCTATAAACCGACAGTAATAAATAGTACAGGCGGACATAGAATGGTTTATTGATATCTAAACTGTTTTTGAAAGGTTGATGTATTTTGAAGCTTATAACCGTAATAGGTGCGCGGCCGCAATTTATCAAATCAGCACCTTTTTCTGACGTCTTTCGAAAAAAACATAAAGAGATAGTCATTCATACAGGGCAGCATTATGATAAAAATATGTCAGATATTTTCTTTAAGGAGCTCCGTATACCTGAACCAGATTATCATTTAGGGGTCGGCTCGGGAAATCATGGTTTCCAGACCGGAAGAATGCTTGAAAAGATTGAAGATATTATTTTAAAAGAAAAGCCTGATGGGTTACTCGTATACGGTGATACAAATTCTACTTTGGCTGGTGCATTAGCGGCTAGTAAATTACACATCCCTGTTTTTCATGTTGAAGCAGGCTTGCGCAGTTATCATAAACGCATGCCAGAGGAACAAAATAGAGTACTAACAGACCACATCTCTGATTTATTGCTATGTCCAACAAAAACCGCTGTAGAAAACTTGAAAAAGGAAGGAATTACTAAAGGGGTAATTCTTACAGGTGACATTATGTATGATACAGTCAATCGATTTATCAAACTATCAAATAGTCGTTATTCTAAAGATGCCTGGCTAGAATCCCTAAAGGCTGAGAATGAGGTAATTCCTTCTGATCTTCAAGAAAAAGAGTATTACCTTGCCACTATTCATCGAGCTGAAAATACGGACGACTTAAAAAAGCTGCAAATCATTTTTTCTGCTTTTGAAAAATTGGATAAACCGGTACTAATACCGTTACATCCGAGAACTCGTAAGTTAATTGATAAATTGAATATCAAATTTAAAAATGTAACGATCATCAATCCCGTCGGATATTTATTAATGCTTTACTTAACCGCAAACGCTTATATGATTGTGACTGATTCTGGAGGCCTTCAAAAAGAAGCTTACTTCCTGAAGACCCCATGTACAACACTAAGAGACCAAACGGAATGGGTTGAAACATTAGAATATGGGTGGAATATGTTAAGCCGAATAGAAGTACAAACAATCACTAAAACAGCTACGCGAAAATTAGACTGTCTGAAACATTCTCAAGCCCCCCTATTTGGAGATGGAAAAGCTGCGGAATATATATGTCAGGCGATATTAAAAAGAGCTTAAAAATAGAATCTTTTATTTACGGTTATAATTCTCCAATTTTCTTTTCACGACATTTCGCTTCAAGATCATCAATCATCTCAATTAAACGATCAATATAATCAACAACGAAAAAGCGTCAATCCCTCGATAGACAAAGGATTGACGCTTCGTTCTTAGTGATTCCGATTGGGCTCGAACCAACGACCTCTACCCTGTCAAGGTTTTTGAGTGGGGCAAGATCGTTGTCCGAGTCATATCAATGAATAAGTCTCTAGTGGACTCAACACGGACTTTAAATTTATTGAACACTAGGTTGTGTTCATTATATTACATAGTATATTAGTTGATTCTCGAGCTTGTCAAGACTAACAGTATCTTTTTCCTATTAGAATAGACGCAATTGTTGTCTAATTTTGTTATAATTGCTGTAATGGGGATTCGTGGGAAGTTTTATTTCATTTAGATATTCTTATTCATTACCCTCTAAATCTATAGTTGGGAAAATGCGAATCACCTCTTTAGTTACCCTTAGCATTTCATCTATTGTGTTTAAATGAAATTAAGAATCCTAAACTATCAGAATACATAAACAGGAAGTGAGACGACAATAATTAATAATAAATCGTGATTATCTTTAAATGGTAAAGATGGTAATGCAACGGGGATATAATGTTCATTATGTTCTCTCATATCACTTGAACAATCCTTTAAAGCCTTCAATCGTTGAGCTCGTAAGCTTCAATGTCATTAAAATAATCCCATACATAATTAGACCTCGCTTTTTTCATGCTTTTCATAGCGTGCTCTAAGTCATGATAATCTTTGCTCTCAAGGGAATCTACCGAATGATCATAGGGAATGTCCCCTACTGTTACATCTAACGTACTGATTAGTTACTTTCGTAAAAGAACATGCTCCCGCGGGATAACAGCGCCGATTAAAGCGATTCCCATCGCCAATAATGCAGACTTCGTCGTGCGTTCCTTGTATAAAATAAAGCCTCTAATCAATCAAACGATAGGCTGCAAAGCAAGGATGATTGTTGAACTTGCGACAGAAGTTAGTTTTAACAATCCGAACCATAGTGCAAAATGTAATGCTAGAAATAATCCTGAAAAGAATAACAATAGCCATTCCTTTTGGGATATTTTTTGGAATTCTTCCCGCCTTGTCCAGACAAAGGGGAATAATAAAATCGCTGCCATCCACATGCGGTACATACTGGATCGTTGCCGGTGCTTAAGACCCTTTTAACGAAGATGGCAGAGAATGATATTGCGATAATTGAGACGAATAACGGCAAGACAATCAACTCTGAAGAGTTTTCATTATTCAATGTTACATTCTCCTTGTTAGCTTAGAATAGGATATTGCATGGTAGCTAATCGATTATACTTCAGCTTGCGCAAGGGATAAGGAGAGCGCGATTTATGCGGCGATAGTTTTTCCTTTCTGTTATAGGATATAAATGCTCATCGATGTAAAAATAAGCTTTGTTTAACATCAACTGAATATCTTATAAATATGAAAAATATAATACTAAATAGACGAACACACATTTTTCCTTGTTTGCATATACTGCTAAGGGATTTCGAGAAAAGGAGTGTGTAAAAATGAGTGAAAAATGGAATATTAATGATCCGTATGTTTATCAGGCTTTAACGGCACTTCATAATCAATCCCTTGCCGTTCAAACGACACGTGGCTCAGTACGAGGTATATTACAACAGGTCATGCCTGATCATATCGTCATCATGATGGGCGGGGCACCATTCTATATTCGTACAGCGCAAATAATTTGGTTTCAACCGATAATGAGTGAATAAGCCAAGCTCCATCCAACATATGATGTCAATGATTATTATTTACGGATGGAGGCGTAAAGCTCATGATGAAACGTGTGAATAAAATCGCCATTGAGTTACCATATCCGGAACATGGCGATATGAATGCAGCTGCAGCTGTTCAGGAATTAATGGGAGGCAAATTCGGTGAAATGTCCACCTTAAACAATTACATGTTTCAATCCTTTAATTTTCGAGGCAAAAAAAAGCTAAAACCTTTTTATGATTTAATTGCAAGTATTACGGCGGAGGAATTTGGTCATGTTGAGTTAGTAGCGAATGCCATTAATCTACTTTCTATTGGCAATACCGTTCCTGGTGATCCTGACACAGCGCCACTGCAAAATGGGAAGGATGCCCGTTATTCTACACATTTTACAACTACCGCTCAAACAGCTTGGCCAGGTGATGGGATGGGAAGACCGTGGAATGGAACTTTTGTCAATAACAGTGGTACGCTCGTTGAGGACCTTCTCGCCAATTATTTATTGGAAATCGGTGCAAGAAACCATAAAATGCGTGTTTATGAAATGACTACCCATCCTACTGCCCTGGAAATGATTGGTTACTTACTCGTTCGAGGCGGAACGCACATTATTGCCTATGCGAAAGCACTCGAAGTAGCTACGGGGGTAGAGGTAGGCAAGATGCTTCCTGTTCCAAGTTTGGATAATAATAAATTTGATCACGCCAAAAAATTTATGGATCAAGGATTGTACAATGTATTGTATACATGGGGAGAAGAGGACTATCGGGATATCAACCAAATTTGGAAAGGAGTTAACCCTGAAACTGGCGAAACACTGAGAGTAATTGATGGAATGCCTAAGGGTGCGCCTGTGCCCGACTTCCCAGAACTTCCAGAGCAATTTGCCCCAGGGATTGATCGGGATGATTATCATCGGATTTTAAAACGTTTAAAAAGTAATATGTAATCTACAAAAAGAGCTAGGAGGAAATAATATGTACCCTATAGAATAGACACTTTAAAAAAAGAGTCTGCTCTATAGGGTACTTTTTGTATAATGAATAAAATAGAGATTGGGGAAAAAATATGAGTAAAAAAACATTCACACAGGGAGACATCAAGAGGTTATTAAATAACACCTATGTAAAATCAGTAAGTCCTAAGGGAATCTTATTCAGATGAATTTAAGCGGCTTTTTATTGCTGAATATGAGAATGGTAAGCTACCAAAGCAAATTTTTGAGTTGAGGGGGAGTGTAAACTGAACTGTGTAAGTAAGAGAGCGTACGGCTCTTACTTCGCAGTTTAGTTTTTTATTGTTAGAATCACTAGCGTTGCATAAATAATACCAGAATTTTCAGTTTTAATCTTTTTTCTATTAGAGCCAAAAAAGTAAATACCCAACTAAAGGTGGCTCCATTCATTTTTTT
>NZ_JBHUDE010000096.1:0-3538 GCF_042678205.1 Oceanobacillus luteolus | reverse complement strand
TTGGTCACCGTCCATTCCAGCGGAATGTCGTGTACCAAATAAAACTAAATAAATCATAACAATAGTCCACATCTAAAACTAGGTGTGGATTATTTGACGTTTACCTAAAATGGAAGTTTGGCGGTAAGTCAGATACAACAATCGACTTTGTTTCCGATAGTGGGGCATCTTCTTATGCTGGGGTAGTAAAAGTTGATAAAGAATACCGTTCAAATTACCAGAGAGGTTGGGCAAGAGACTGGCATGTTGTTCAAGGGTACACAGATATTATGTTTGAAGTTTCTGGCAGTTTTAGTGCTGGATTCGAAGGTTTAAGCATCAGTATTAATGCGGGTAACGGCTGGCATCAGTATGCAATAGTAGAAGCGGTTAGAATGCCGTCAAAGACCATGGGTGCATATGGAGTCTATTATTCAGCTGGTCATTACTACTAAATGAAATAGGAACTTGTATATACTCATAGAGTGTATTCAAGTTCCTATAATAATAAGGTTGTATAGTTATGAAAAAAATAATAGTTTATATTTTAATAATAATTTCTCTAACAAGTTGCTCACATAATATATCCCAAGAACAACATATTGGCTATAATCAGGATATATATGAACTATTGAATCTCGAGCCTGGTATTAACAAGTTAGAATTCAATAGCGAGTTAAAGGTAGGTATCATAGACACGGGGTTTGATTTAAAACATCCTAATTTAAATCTAATATCTATGAACCAAATTGGTAATCAAACTAAAGACCAACACGGAACTACCATATCGGGCATTATATCAGCAAAAGCAAATGAAATAAATGATTTTTCGGGTGTTATCCCAGGATTAAGCTTATACGTATATGACTTACCTTCAGAAAAACTTAAAGTTGAAAATTTAACGTTAGCAATAAATGAGCTTCGTGAAAATGATGTTGATGTAATTAATATAAGTTTGGCAACTAACATGTATGACGAAGAATTATATAATGCTGTATTGAATGCTATCAATGAAGATATTGTTATAGTGGCTTCCGGCGGGAATTTTGGGGATAATGACAAGTATTATCCGGCTTCATTCGAAATACCAGGTTTAATTTCGGTAGGAGCATTAAATATGTCAAATGATGTATTAGCTTCAAGTACTTATAATGATACAATTGATGTATGGGCCCCAGGGGAAAACGTTTATTCTTTAGGTGCTTCACACAATAGTTTAGACAACTATGTAGGAACTTCTGTTTCAACACCTTTTGTTACGTCTTTAGTGGCGAAAGTCATTGGAAATTGTAATGATAAAAATCTTAATCCAGGACAAATAGAAAAATTAATTAAAAAAAGTGCTACTAGCTTTTCTACTAAATGGCAAAATAAAGAAGTTAATGTATTTTTAATTAATTTCAAAAAAACTTTAAATGAATGTAAAAATAATTGAGGTGAAGAAAATGAACCGTATAATATTATTATTTGTTGTGACAATTGGAACATTATTTTTAGCAGCATGTAATTTGAATTCGGATTCAGCAGAAGAGTCCTCCGCATATACCGTTTTAAATGGGGAACTACTTAAAGAATCAGTAGATGAATTGTTAATTACAGCAATAGAAAACGAAACTGATATTACTCTGGATGATTACAAAATAAATATTACAGAAGTAAATAATATTGAAAATATAAGTATAACTACTTTCTTACTAGAAAATAATGAAAGTCAGAAAAAGAATAAATATGGATTTCTAACTGCAAATCGTACAGATAAAGATAAATATGAATTTCATGACTTTGTTATTAATGAGATCACAGATGAACAACCATTTTCTGTTTTTCATTATTCAGGTGGTACTCCTACCGAGGTAGAAAGAACTCTTCGCATTTCAGTTGGTTATATTCATCATGAAGACATCTCAAAAATTCTCGTTAACTATGATAATAACTATACCTCTGCTATAATGCTTGGAAAAGAACAAGAAACATTTACAGAAATTAATGTCGGTGGAAGTGATGAAATAACATCAATAGTTGCTTTATCTAGCGAGGGGAATATTATCTATGAGGACACTTTCGCTATGCATTAAACGCTGTGTATCAGAGGAATGTTCACTGTTTACAGGTCTTTAATATTGCTTCGATTCCTCATTCATAGTTACCTTGTCCAAGTCATATAGCAAGGAATACTATACATAAAAAGGATTGTCATTTGTATACGCGGCTAAATGTAATCAAGTATTTAACCGGGTATACCTCTTTCTTATATAAGTGTCGAAATGCTCTGCAACATCCTTTTGTGTAAAACTGGTGTCAATAGTAGTAGCAAATTCCTGTGAAATTTCTTTGATTGATTTTCCTTCCCAACCAGCTCGCCCGCCCTATTACAAAGATACCGGCATTTGTTTTTGAAAGATAAAATAACTTTTGAATCTCACCTACACCAATAATCTCAGTAGATAAATGATCACGAGTTAATTGAATTAGAGTATCCACTCCCATTACTAAACAGGTAGGCGTGGACCTTTGCTATAAGCGTCACTTTCATCTCTCCTTGCATTTAAAGGATGTTGATTGCAATTTCAGGGTTTTTAATGTTAATATCGCTGAATATTTCGATTTTTCTTTTCGAGACAGACAGCCAGGTTTTGAGTAGCCTGTTCTTTAAGGGGGGGCGAGAAAACCATCTGGTTGGATGTGACCATCTCCCGTTTTCAAGGGAGTATATCGTGTTGATAAGTTTTTGATCATTAATCCACTTTTGCAGTTCAACCGTCTCCCTGCGGAAGACTGATTTTGCTAATCCTGCGATTACAAAAGGAGAATCTAGAAACCATTCTTTTCTGATTTTTTTGTCATAAACATTAGAATCTAGTAATTTATACTCTTTCTTTGATTTTTTTAGTTCTTCGAGGAGACTAGTGTGGACTCCTTCCACTCTTTTGCTATCGGTTTCAACAAGGTTCGAATGGTTATAGATAGGAAGGTATCCAGCTGGCATTTTTCCGTACACCCTATAGTAAGCTGATCGGACGACATCGATGATTATCTCCATTGTTTTATCCGAATATCTTCCCCTTCCAAATAGTCATATTCCCCCTTCCCATTTTTGAAGTCTACCCAGTCTTTGTGGCTTTCCAATTCGTAACCGCCCGGATTAGTCATAATTGCAGAACCTATTTTTATATCTGAATTGCCAAAAGTAATTACTGTTTGATCTCTGAATAAGTGAACCCTATCTCCATTGAAATACCGGCAGAATCTAGATTTTACAATTTCAGGGTACTTTTTCTTACCCATTATAATCCTCCTTTGAGTTCAAATATTATTACTGAATAACTCCAATGTTCTCATCGGTATACCCAATTTAGTTACTTCTGAAAAGTTCTTTTCTCTTAGAATTCTTATTCAACATTACCGCCCCTATTCTTCAACAAAAAGGGTCCGATCTCCTTCTTGAAGAAACGCACCCTTTCGTAATATAAGGTTAACCAGATATTTCTGGTTGACCATTTTTTATATGGTTTTATTATAACAGTAGCCGGGGTAGAACGTCTCTGCCCGTGGGACATTT
>NZ_JBHUDE010000095.1:0-3279 GCF_042678205.1 Oceanobacillus luteolus | reverse complement strand
TATCTAGGAATATCCCAGAGCGTCCAAGTCATTTGACATATCAACAGGTTGATTAACAAGGGAAATAATAGGCGGAAACTAAGTGCCTAAACATAATATACGAGGTGGAATATATATGGAATCCTATGGAATACAACCTGAGTTGGGAATGGAGTTTGGAATTTATACGCTGGGTGATCATATTTCTAATCCGCATACAGGAAAGAGGATACCTGCAGGTCAGCGTATCAAAGAGATCATTGAACTTGCAAAGCTGGCGGAACAAGCCGGGATTGATTTTTTCAGTGTGGGGGAAAGTCATCAAGAATATTTCACTACCCAGGCGCATTCAGTAGTTCTGGCGGCAATAGCCCAAGCTACCGAAAAGATTAAGATTGCAAGCTCAAGTACAATCATTAGTACCTCAGACCCGGTCCGGGTGTTTGAAGATTTTGCAACGATCGATTTAATATCTGAAGGACGCACAGAAATCATAGCAGGTAGAGCTTCACGAATTGGCCTGTTTGAGCTGCTGGGTTATGATGTAAGAGATTACGAAGAATTGTTTGAAGAAAAATTTGAATTACTGTTAAAGATTAATGAGGAAGAGAAAGTTACATGGGAGGGGAAGTTCCGTGCAACGTTAAAGGATGCGGAAGTCCTTCCACGACCAACGAAAGGTAAACTGCCGATATGGCGTGCGGTAGGAGGACCACCTGCTAGTGCGATTAAAGCAGGTTATCAAGGGGTACCTATGTTCTTAGCAACTTTAGGTGGTCCTGCGACAAGTTTCAAATATTCGATTGATGCTTATCGTGAGGCTGCTCGGGGACAAGGTCATATTCCGGAACAGCTACCAGTAGCGACTGCAGGATTGTTTTATACTGCAGAAACGACTCAGGAAGCACAACGCGCGTATTATCCCCATATTAATGAAGGGATGAAGTTGACGAACGGACGCGGTTATCCGAAACAGCATTTCGCTCAAGGGGCTGATCCGCGGGATGTAATGAATATCGGAAGCCCTGAATTGATAGTTGAGAAAATGCTTTATCAGCATGAGCTATTCAATCACCAACGTTATATCGCACAGATTGATTTCGGTGGTGTTCCTTTTGAAAATCTAATGAAAAATATCGAGTTGATCGGTGAAAAATATTACCAGAAGTTCGTAAATATACAAAGAAGAAGTGAGGAGAAAGAAGTATGAAGGTCGTATTACTACAAGGGTCGATTGTCGGTTCAAAAACCAGGACAGCATTACAATATGTGCAAACGACTTTTAAAGATAAATATCCAGATATTGAAGTGACCATGCTTGATTTAGCACAGTACGATATTCCATTCAGTGATGGACGGAATTATTTGGAGTATACAGGAGATGCTGGTTATGTTACCCAAACTATTATGGATGCTGATGCTGTAATAATTGGAACGCCTGTATTTCAGGCGTCAATTCCAGCAACATTAAAAAATATTTTTGATCTGCTTCCGGAGCAGGCGCTGTTGAATAAAGTAGTGAGCATTGTTGTCACAGCCGGCTCACCGAAACATTATTTAATTGCTGAGACCCAAATCAAACCAATCATTTCTTATATGAAAGGTCAACTGACTCAATCGTATGTGTTTATTGAGGAAAAAGATTTTCATCGTAAAGAAATTGTTAATGATGATATTTTGTTCCGCATGGATCGGTTAATAGAAGATACAATCACTTTAACAAATGCGTTGGAGGATATCCGAGCAGCAAAAGAAGCTGAATATGGATTTTGATGAATAAAGCCGGTTGAATCGTATGTACGTATTCAATCGGCTTTTTTGATTGAGTTAAGGAAATAGAAAAATTCAAACACACAGGATCTGAAAGTGTAAACGGGACTATATTTGCTTCTAAATGTAATCTATATTAAAATTTAAATATTGTAGGAAAATTTACTTATGTGAGGAAAATCACTTGTTTGATGTGAAATATTAGAGAAAAGAGGCGTCATCAATTGAATATAGGAATAGATAAAATTGGTTTCTTTGCACCACCGTATTATGTGGATATGACTAAATTGGCGGAAGCAAGAGGGGTAGACCCGGACAAGTTTACCATTGGAATTGGACAAGATGAAATGGCGTTAGCTCCTGTCACACAGGATGCAGTAACTTTAGCGGCTAATGCGGCACTACAGATTATTGATGAGGAAGATAAGGAAAAAATCGATCTTGTCTTATTCGGGACAGAGTCAGGGATTGATCATTCTAAATCGGCTGCTGTTTATGTTCATAATTTATTAGGATTGAATCCATACGCTCGTTCCGTTGAATTGAAACAGGCTTGCTATAGTGCAACGGCAGGAATTCAGATGGCTAAAGGACATATCGCATTAAATCCAGACAGCAAAGTGTTGGTGATTGGTGCAGATATTGCTAGATATGGACTTGGAACCCCGGGTGAAGCAACCCAAGGTGCTGGCGCGGTTGCTATGGTAATCAGTAAAGATCCGAAGCTGCTGTTGCTTGAAAACGATAGTACGTATTTCACAAATGATATTATGGATTTCTGGCGCCCGTTATACTCGGAGAACGCTTATGTGGATGGAAAGTTTTCAAACGAACAATATATACTATTTTTCAATAAAGTTTGGGAAAAATATAAAGAGCGAACAGGTCGTACATTAGCTGATTTTGCTGCTCTATGTTTCCACACTCCGTATACAAAAATGGGATGGAAAGCTTTACGTACAATCCTTGAAGAAGGTACGGAAGAAGTACAAGAGAAGTTAAAGGCAAACTATCAAACTAGTATCCGTTATAACCGGAGAGTCGGCAATATTTATACAGGATCGCTATATTTGAGCTTGCTTTCATTATTAGAGGAAAATGATACAATTCAAGCTGGAGAGAAGATTGGTTTATATAGCTACGGTTCGGGAGCTGTTGGTGAATTCTTCACTGGAATCCTGCAACCTGACTATAAAAAGTACTTACATATCAATCGACACGAAGAGCTATTTCGTTCCCGAGAAGAAGTCAGCGTGGAAAAATATGAAGAAATCTTCCAAAACACGCTGCCTAGTGACGGAGCTTCGATTGAATTAGAAAGTGACAATGACCCATCTCCAATCTATTTATCAGGAATCCAAGATCATAAACGAATCTACGTAAACCGTATAAGATAACAACGAGGTTAGGACAATTCTAATATTACTATACTAAAACACAAACAAAACACCGGTTAAGGGAAGATTTATACAGATACAGATATTCTTCTGATGTCCGCAGTCCCGGTCCACCTTCGCTTTCCGCGGGAGG
>NZ_JBHUDE010000094.1:0-3031 GCF_042678205.1 Oceanobacillus luteolus | reverse complement strand
CTTTTGTTAGCATCGTTCATTGGCATAACCTCCAGATTTTTTTCTAAAGAGATTATCTCAAGAACGGATATTTAATAGAAGGTGTTCATTGTTTGACGCTTACCTTTAACGCCTCTTCTAGTGCAATCTCAACGGCTTCATTTAATGTTAAACTCATTTCTGTATTGGTAGAAAGAACTGTTTCATTTGAATCTTCATTCATTGAAAGAGTGCTAAGGGTCTCTGGTTGTTTTTTTGTCTGACAACTTGTTAGTAAAATACAAACAAATAATAATAACAGGATTTTCTTCATACTTTACAACCACACCAGCTACATTTCCAATCCGAATATGAAAAGTGTTGAATGACCTGTTTCATAAAGCACCCCCTCGTATAATATGTTGAATTCACATTTAGAGATAACTTCAGATAACCCAGACAAATAATTAAAAGTCGAAAAAGAGTTGGTATTATTCGAAAAGTAGCAATTTCCTAATCCACATATATATATATTCTATTTTTATTTGAAAACTCCTGCTAGATAAGAGAACTTTTGTTAAAATATATTGAAAAGTAGGACAACTAATAAGTATGGGATTACTTCTTAAAAACGAATATTTCTGAGACAATTTTAACCTGTCGCTTTTGGAGTTATACCTGTTTTTTATTTTGCATTAAAAATAATCATTAAAAGCTATCTTATAATAAAAAGATAGCTTTTAATGATTACTTGATTCCGATTACTAAACTGTCTCGTGCAGCTTCAACAACCTCTGTTGTTATGGTTTCAAGATTATTAATTTCAAGTATTCTTTCGATCTGGGTAAAGAGCCTTTGTATTAGTCTAAAGTTCCCTCCAGTAATCTTAATAATACTGGTTATTGCTTCATAATCAGAAAAATCCTCGAGTTTTATAGAAAGTCCTAACTCTTCCCATTTATATTCTAAAATATGGTGGGTTTCATCTTTACTGAGTTTATCAAATTCATGAGCAAATCCAATTCTAGAGTAGAGTTGAGGATATCGAGTCAATCGCTTCTCAATTCCGGGCATTCCGATTAATATCATTGCTAAATCATTTCGATCATATATATACCCAGGTAAATCTTGTAGAAATAACTGATTAATGGTCGAAAAGAATTTTTCGATTTTCCCACGTCCTCTCGGAACTCCTACTGTAGAAAAAACTAGATTAATTTTTAAATCAATTGCTACTTGTTCCAAATGATTAGAGGTAAAGTCACTTCCGTGATCTGTATAAAATTTTTCAGGGATACCACATATTTGCCAATCCGGGTTGCTTTTTCTCCATATGGCTTGATGTAATACCAAAGATGTTTGTATAGCAGACGGATCTTGAAAAGATAAAAAGTATCCAGCAACTGCTCTACTATAATCATCTAAAATAATTGTTAACCAAGGTCTTTCTGGTTTTCCTTTTTCATTTAAAACAATTATATCTAATGGGGTATGGTCAGCTTGCCAGATCTCATTAGGGTAACTAGCCTCTCGTCGGTGAATTATATCATAAGTGTTTTGATATTCTTTTTTTCCTTCATGGGCTAGTTTTTTCAGTCCTGGCGATAAAGACTTTGAGATAGCATAGACCTGATAATAAGTGGGTTGCTTCCAGTTATTCTTTTTGCATATTTCACAAATCTTTCTGTGAATCGAAGTGACCGAATTTCTTTTGTGGCTAAGTATTAAATTTTTAATTTCTTCCTGTACTTCTTTTTCTACTTTAAAGACTCCCGAGTCTGCTCGACTTTTTCGAACCAAACCAATTAATCCAAATTGCTGATACTTACTAATCCAATATTGAAGTGTTCGTTTAGAAACATTCAGATACCTCGGCAATAGTTTTCAAATTCTTCTCGTGGTTAAGATATGGTGCAATTAACCTGTATTTATCCATAGCCTTTTGTCTTTGATCTTCTGAATAGGATGTCAACGGAGGAAGTTCTTTTTTCATTAAAATAGCTCCTTCCAATAAATGAAGCTTGTACGATTAGGTTTCTTTAATCTTATCTTTATTTAAATATCGATATAAAGTGGCTCTACTAATACCAGTCATTTCAACAATATCCTTTACACTGTATTCTTTAGTATTATAAAGATTTATGGCTTTTGTAATATCTTTAGTTGCTACTCTCGGTCGTCCTCCTTTTCTTCCCCTTGCTCTGGCACTTTTTAATCCTTCCTTTGTGCGTTCAACAATCAAATCTCTTTCAAACTGACTGAAAGCCTGAAAAACGGTCATCATTAATCTTCCTTGGGGAGTAGTAGTATCAAAGTTTTCTTTCACACTAATTAATTTCACATTATTTTCTTCAAAGTAATTTACTAAATCAATTAAATCTTTTGTGCTTCTACCCAATCTTGAAAAACTTTCTACAACAACGATATCCCCTGGTCTCAACTTATCCTTTAAACGATTTAATTCTGGACGGTTTGATTTTGTTCCAGTCATTTTTTCCGTTAAGATTTCATTACAGTTATATTTTTCTAATAAATCCAATTGACGTGATAAATCTTGTTGACGTGTACTAACTCGAGCATACCCATAAATATACTGACTCATAAAAAAATACCACCTTTTCAGTACAATTATATCACAAAGGGTGGTAAATGATACATAGATATTGAGCAATCTTTAAAGACAAAATAAACTATAATTATAAGCTATTTTAGTGTAATAAAAAAAGTCTCAAAAACATTCGTTTTTGAGACCGTTCAATTTATAAGTGGAATTATCTTATGCTTACTTATTCTATAAACGAAAGTCAATTTTTGGTATAGATCTTTACCCCACTGAGTTATTAATTCTTCTCAACGATTTTCTTTATTCTACTGTTTTTCCTTTCTAACTGGAAAAATTTCATGAAATGAAGAGAATTTCATCAATATATAGCATGGGAACAGTTCAATTTTCCCAATATACAAACCTTTTGTAACTGCTAAACTATAATAGACAGTTATTGCTAAATAAGAATGAACACTTTCTATGGGGATAGGCATGTAAAAGGATGTTGCCCCGTAGGGGCGACAGCCT
>NZ_JBHUDE010000093.1:0-2828 GCF_042678205.1 Oceanobacillus luteolus | reverse complement strand
TTGGTCACCGTCCATTCCAGCGGAATGTCGTGTACCAAATAAAACTAAATAAATCATAACAATAGTCCACATCTAAAACTAGGTGTGGATTATTTGACGTTTACCGTTAAAGTGGAATAAAGAAGCTAGGTTATATGTAGGAATTAGTGTTGATAAAGATGAAGAACAAACTGGTATGGATGGCAGAAGAAAACACTGGAACATCCAATTTGGTATACCTGGTAAAACAGATTGGTATTTAGTATCTATCCAAGATGGAAAGGTATGGAAAACAAAGCATTTACCTAATGAATTAGATAGTATGCCTGAAAATTTCTTTATCAATAACGTAGAGGAATTTAAATATGATACACCGGAGTTACTAGAAGAGGGTCAAAAAGTCACCAAGATATATCCGGGAGATGTTTTTGCCAAAGGATATAATTTTGGTTTCTCGAAAGACCCGGAAAAAAACATCCCTATTGTGATGGTTATTGGTTGGGATAAGACCAAAGAGAACATCGTCTACCTAATGTTCAATGCAGAGACAGGAGAGTTTGTAGAAAAAACCGAAAAAGAACAATACAAAAATTAAAGGAGTCGAATTTTATGAAAAAAAATATAGTTATTTTTACTCTCGCGTGTTTTTTATTTGTTTTTACATTTTCCTCTACAACTCATGCATATACCGCAGGTGAAGTCACTGCTTATACAGGAGGTACCATTGGTCACGGTTCATATTTGTTCCCAAATAAACAGTATCAGACTGTTGCTGTTCACCAAAAGTCAAAGACGAATAAAGATCCTATATTCCCCTTCGGTAGTGAAATAGTTACTTCGAAACCTCTATATCTAAATGGCTATGGTAATAAAAGCCTTTTTATGGTTACTGATACTGGTGATTTAGACCGGAAAAGAGATTACTATTGGTTTGATGTATACTTTGGTACCTCTAACAGTACTAATGTCAAAAATGCAATTGAATTTGGAACAAAGTATAATATCGTTTATTCTGTATTCTAAGTAATTAAAAAATCAACTTCTAATGAGTTCTTAATTTATTTCAATTCTAGTTATAACAGGAAGAAAATTATCGACTATATTTCTCAATAATACCTATGCTCCACTCATAATAAAAAGAATCTATTTTATGATTGAAATAGATTCTTTTTATTTTCAACAAATTGAACTCCACATATTGATTGATTTCCTCGTTTACATCACCTTACATATTTCTTAATTCCCAATATTTAATTTAGATGCTTCAATAACTTATAAGTCTTTTGTTAAGTACCTTTGCAGAGACAGTTTAGTCAACTCTTCTACTTTTACATACATTTTACCTGCAAAATTTAAAATTATAAACCTAATACTTTTTAAAATTGGTGGCAAGATAAACATATGGAGGTGAGATAAATGAGAAAAGCTATTGCTCTATCTTTGTTTCTTTTTATTATTCCAATTGTTCCCACAGTTGAAGCCTACAACAAATCAGAATGTGAAAAAGCACTAACATCCTTGATGTTTGATGACATTTATAAAGCAGTTAATGAAAACTACGATATCAAAGACGTTCAATTCGAAAACGAGAAAATTTTAGATCTTAAAATGACTGGCGGATTAACCTTTGATATTACTGTTCAGATTTCTACGTTTATTGGGGCACATAATACAATCGGTACTGATACATTACAATTTAAACGTGAGATTGATGGACTAAAATTAGTTAGCTATGACCATAAACCGTCGAAAGATAAAGATGAAATATTAAAGTGGTACCTTAACAAATCATCTCAACCTTCAATAAACTGATTTGTTATGCGCACAGTTAAGTTTTCTCTGTCAGTTTGTTTTCTTTATGGAAGAAAAAGAATCAACACTTTATTTGTATTAGGCGATATGGTAGAAGAAGTAGAAATTGTAATTGCAGAAAAGATACAACCAATGAACTTCTTATAAATCTGATGCTTTAGCAAAAAAGTCGGTTCCTTAGTGGAATTCGACTTTTTAAGTTTTAGATTCTTAAAAGGTCTTCAGTATCGTTTATAGCGAAAAATAAAACTTAAAATTAATGCAAAATAACTCCTAAAGTGACAGTTTTCTACTTCACAACCGAATACTAAACCAATTAAAAGCTACCTGTGCCTTTTTTCTAATAATAATTAACGTGATTACAGAAATATTGGTTGAAAGAATGGAAATGAAAATAGATATGTTTAACATGAAAGATACCTCCAATCTTGTCCATTTTGTTTATATTAGTTATTATATGTATATAATAATGATGTATGGGAAAGGGGAATATATCCCCTAACCCATTGCTGTGATTCAGAACTCTTATTCTTCTTGGTCGTTGGATGAGGGTTCTTTTTCTTTGCTCTTTTTACTAACAATACTGTCCCTCAAGTTGTTGTTTATTAGCTCCCATTTCAACTAATCATCTTGATATCAATGGTTCGAAGTTCCAAAAATGTTTAATAAATTTATTAATAATTAACAACAATTATTAAAATTTAATAGGAAAATGTACTTTTTAGTGGTATTCTATAGATAGAACATGACATAAAGATTAAATAGTTTTTTCATAAATGCAACTTACCACTAATTTATGCATAAGTTTATCTATAGACGGATAATACTAAAGCAAAAAAGGTGGTGTTTGTTTATGAAAGATGAATTCTATTATTTTAAAGGGAGGGTGACTATTTTGGTGGATACTATTCCGAAATACACTCAATATCAATTATCCGTAAACGTCAAATAATCCACACCTAGTTTTAGATGTGGACTATTGTTATGATTTATTTAGTTTTATTTGGTACACGACATTCCGCTGGAATGGACGGTGA
>NZ_JBHUDE010000092.1:0-2689 GCF_042678205.1 Oceanobacillus luteolus | reverse complement strand
TTCCAGATTGGTGATAACGGAAGGTTATTTAGCATGAATAAAATTAAGTATATCATAATTAATTTGAGTTTTTTAGAGAAATATATTGACAACTATTAGCTGGTTAGTTAAACAAGAAAAAAGAACCGTCTATGCAGCTCAACAATCTCTTCAAGTAAAGCACACTATAGTTGAAGAACGAACATCAACAACAATACGACCAGAAATAATTTATATTGACTTAATCAATAACTTTTTCATAACCCAATACTTTTCCTTCCACCTGATCGAATGGAATTAAACCTAACTCTATACTGTCTCTTCCCCTCCACCATGTATCGACCAGGACAAAGACCGTATTCTCCTCTACAAAAACAGGGTCTATTGAGGTATTAAAAAAATCTTCCATCGAGGTTTCATTAATATTGCTTTTATCTACCTCCTTCAAATACTCCTCTCTTGTAAGTCCCATACTCGTCGCAACACCGTAAAAGGTATTCAACTTTTTATTATCAATATAAACCTGCCCGTCTCTTATCATAACCGTTTCCCCAGGCAGGCCGATAACTCTGCCAATCAGTTCTTGTTCGTTGATCTTATAAAATAGTATGTCTCCTCGCTTAATTGGTTGAATTTTTTCGGAAACAACCAGATTGCCATGAACATTAGACTGTAAATCATGGTTACCTCTGTCCATTGAATCAGAATGCCACTCCATCGTAAACATGTCATCTACCAACTCGACCTTAGGTAAAGTTTCAGGTGTTTGGGAATCAATAATCTCCCCTTGTGATAACTTATGGTCGTTAAATGGATTGAACATTAGCATAAAGGCTAAACCAATAACAAAGATAGTTAGGAGACTACCTAATAATTTGGGAAATATAAACCTCTTATGTTTTATTTTTGTATTTACAATTGCCTGCTTCATGTTATCTTTTGACTGTCTGCTTAATGATACTGCCTCATTTAGTTTTTTAAAGTCACGATCTTGAAGATTCTTCAATTTCCATCCCTCCCTTTTCACCCAAAATCAGCTTGAGTTTTTCTAATGCTCTGGCAGTAGTCATTTTTACTTTGCTCTCACTCCATCTAAGGATTGCAGCCGTATCCTTAACAGATAATTGTTGAATTTTACGCAGTATAATTACTTGTTGATAGCTCAATTTCAAAGTTGAAATGGCTCGGTAAAGCTCTTCTAAATCACTTTTTTCCAAGAAAGATTCTTCAGCACTTTTTACATGGATGGGTGAATCAAACAGTGTAGGAATTGGATGCTTTTTTCTGAAGTAATTCATGGTAGTGGTATAAGCAATACGATACAACCAGGTTTTCAGTTCAGAGTTTCCTTTGTATTGATGTGATTTGATATGTGCTTTAATGAACGTCTCCTGTGTTAAATCCTCAGCAATTTGATGATCCTTCACCATAAAGAAAATGTATTTATAAATGAGTTCTACATATTTTTCAAACCAGGTCTCAATCACATTCAAATACCTCCTTTTAACCATTAGACACATACAGATCAATATTGGTCACATCATTCAACTATTTAATTTTCAACATTTGTATATAAGAATACGGATAAAAGAAAAAACCATCAATTGATGGCTTCCCACAATAGTTATTTTTTAATTTGTCTACTTTAAGGGGAGCATATCACTTCAAGGAACGCACCCAATACTTATACATGTCGTCTACTCCATTCTAATAGGCCAGGATAAAACTCTCTAATAAAATTTGGTATATCCTTTTCTTGAATGTTCGCTATTTCTTCAAATGTTAGCCCTCTTTCTAAAAGGTGTTCGACAACTTCCCAGCCAACGTAATAGGCTTCTCTTTCAGTATTAGTCGTTCCCGTTCCAAAGGTGAACTTAGTGACTGTTTCTGAAGAGGAGTCATCTAAATAAGAATAAATTCCTTTAAGTATATTTATTCGATTTTGTTTACAGGATTCAAACCATCCATTTTTATGCTCGATATAATCCTCATCTGGGTTCCCTGGAACCAAAAACTTGCTAACTTGAGTCGCCAATCCTTCTTGTATAATTGTTGAAGCGATTGTCCTTTCCCAATCAGCTGAGAGATCTGCTGTATTGGAGTGTACAATGTGCGTTAACTCGTGTGCTAACATTATATTAGAGCTCCCATTTTCAATTGGAAGGCAAAGTGCTAAACGATTCTTGTCATAAGGAGCGACAAAAGCATTATTTTCAAAAGCTCCCACGAAATAAATAATAACTAAGTTAATAGTTTCTTCATAACCAAATAATGTTTTAATTTTTTTCAGGTAGTCATAAACCTTTTCCTTTTCAGGTGTCCATTCTTCAATAACTAATAAATTGTCACGGTATTTGTTCCAAGCATTATCCAATAAGTTTCGAGCCATTTGCATACCTTTCTCACCAGGTGGAACTGCTGCAAAGTTGTAATGTTCTTTCCACAAGCTCCATCTAGTTTCCTCATCAACAACAGAACTATTGACCTTTTTATAAAAGGATAAAAATTTTGGAACTAGGTTAATCATCTCAATATTATCCAAGTTTTGTCACCCCTATTTGATCATACATACTAGAAAGATGAATGTAAACATCAGATCTTGTTAAACTAAACTCCCTCATTATAGTAAGTGAAATCTCCCGATTTCTTTCATTTTCTTAGATTTTCATACCAGTTTGATTATAGTAATTTATTATTTTGTGGTTGATGT
>NZ_JBHUDE010000091.1:0-2392 GCF_042678205.1 Oceanobacillus luteolus | reverse complement strand
TGTGTTTTGCAAGTGAAAAGTACACAACATTGCAATGAAAATATACATAAGCTTGCCAGCCAATTTTATTCAGTTATTTCTTGATAATGCATGTGTGATTCTGAAGCTATCACCAGTAAAATTTAATATGTGCGCGTGATGGATGACACGGTCAACCAATGCTGCTGTTAACCTAGAGTCTCCGAATATACGATTCCACTGACTGAATTCTAAATTAGATGTGATAATAAGGCTTTTCTGTTCATACCAGTCAGAAATAAGTTGGAAAAAGAGTTCTGCACCTTCTGTGTTAAATGGAACATAGCCCATTTCATCCAACACGATAAGATCAGCATTTCTAAATTTACCTTTAAATAATGTAAGTTTGTCTTCCTTCCAAGCTTTCTCCAAGTTAGCTACTAAATCAGATACTCTATAAAACCTAACCTCCTTACCCATCTCGCACGCCTTATAGCCTACGGCTGTTGCCAAATGTGTTTTTCCGGTGCCGGGTGATCCAGTTAAAATCAAGTTTTCCTTTGCCTGAATAAAGTTCAATTTTTCTAACTCTTTTACATCGATTTGAGACGGCAAGTGAATCTTATCATGCCACTGAAAAGTGGATAACGACTTTTTCTGAAGGAATTGAGCCTTCTTAATTAAGCGCTCTATTTTAGCGGATTCCCGCAGTTCTAATTCCTTAGTTAATAAAGACTTCAAGTACTGTTCTGGATTCTCAAATGGAATATCCTTATAGATATCAGCTGTATGTGCAAGGCGAAGTGATTTGCATATTTCTTTTAATTCATTCATTGTGCTTCACCTGCCATGTTAGTAAACTTTTGAAGTAAATCATATTTTGCCCAATCAATGTCATAGGGATGGTCTTTCGGTTCTTGAAGCTCCATAGATTGCTTCGCTACCAGTTCATAAAAATGTTCGTTAATTTCGCTCATCTCGTGCGTACTAAGTAATGAAAGCAGCCACTTCATTCGTTCTTTCCTGATATCGTGATTAGTCACCTTAATATATTCAGCGATGCGCCCTGGCAAATAGGCAGCATGGCGGGAATAATCTACTACTCTCGGTTTCGTTAGCCAGCTTTTCAGGATAGAATCCCAAGGTATCTTTCGCCCCCTCTGCATATATGGCCGAAAGTCTTCCAGGAGTATTTCTCCGTGCGGAGAAATCACTTTAAAGCTATCCCAGTATGTTATAAGCGTTAACTGTGAATAATTGTATCCTTGAGGAACATAAACTTTTACCTTATCGATAACTATCTCCCCATATTTGTTTGCTTGTGCCTTCTTTTCTTTAAAAACAGGATAGTCCTCTTCTGGAAAGGCCAACAGATATTGATTTTCTTCTTCCACAAGTTCATGGATAGTACAATGCTTCTCATAATGGAGACGATCTCGGTCCGCAATCAAATGCTTCTCCAACAACTCTGTCAAATGTTGTAAGTCCTTAATTACTGGGGCTGGAGTAATAAAGTTATACCTAATATATCCGACTTTATTTTCCACATTACCTTTTTCATGACCGGAATAAGGATTACAGGCTTGTGGTTCAAATCCATAGAAGTTCGCAAATTGCATAAACTCATTTGTGAATTCTGTTTCATTACCTCGTCCTCTCGGCTTCACCACAGCTGTTTTCATATTGTCAATCCGTATTTTTCTTGGCACCCCACCAAGCTGCTTGAACATTTTCTTCATGCCATAGAAAAGACATTCCTGATTCTCCCCCGGAAGTGGTACAGCATACGCATCATTACTAAATGGAAGTGTCATTACAAGACAATGGACATCTATGTACTTACCTTCCTTCACTGCTTCCATAAGACCAAAGTCAAGTTGTGCCTCAGCAGGAGGGTGGATAAGACGCTCATAGTTTTTATCAAACTTTTCTTCCTCTGAATTGTCTCTTCCTTCCCGCCATTCTTGAATGAAATTACATACTGTTCGATAAGAACCAGGGAATCCCATTTCTTGTAAACTAGAAAACAATTGATTGTTTTTTCTTCTAGACTTCTTTTTTAACTTCTGATCTTCCAAAAGCCAGTCTATAACAATCTGCCCCCATTTTTCTTCATACATCATTCCCTTTTTTACTGTAGTTTTTTCATTAGGTATTTGTTCATGATCTGCATATTTTTTAGCAGTTCTCCAATTGATATTATGGATCCTCGCTATCTCATTAACAGATAATGATTTATCATTTCTTAAAACTTTGATAGAATTGATTTCAGGCATTGTCAGCATCCCTTTCAACCTCCACTGTTTTGATTCGGCATCATTAACAGTAGGATAAGATTTGGAGGCTGGCAAGCCTTTTTATTTTCTTTGAAATTCAATGCAGCGTTATGTACTTTTACGCTGCATTATTATGTACATTTATTTTGCCATAAACA
>NZ_JBHUDE010000090.1:0-2217 GCF_042678205.1 Oceanobacillus luteolus | reverse complement strand
CATAATTTAATCAATACTGGCAATACTCCATTAAAACTTTATTCAATATATGCTCCACCTAATCATCCGTTTGGTACTGTTCATGTCACTAAAGAAGAAGCAATGGCTGCAGAAGAAGCTCATCATTAGGAAATAGAGGTTTTTAACTGATGTAGATTTAAAATAAAGTTTAACCGTTTATAAAAAAGTTGCACCGTTTTACCTCTTTAGATTTTTATCTGAAGGGGTGTTATCGATATTAAATAATTGATTTGGTGTAATCACCCAAAAAACAGTAAGAACTTAAACGGTTTTTACTGTTTTTTTATTTTTATTTTGAAATGGATGTACAAATTCCAACTAGGATTGCATATATCCAAAATGGATAATTAAGCAAGTGATTATTAATTTGACAATACATAGATTTAAACCTTATTTTCTCATGTGAACAAAGCCTTATTTTAATCTAAATTAAACCCTAAATGGACTGTTTATGTCTGTCAAGCTACTTGAGTATTTATACTGATAATTTCAAAGAAATTAGGATAGATATGATAAAATAAAGGTAATGGTACGAATAGGGAGTTACTGAAATGATGTTTAAAGTAAAACTTTTTGATGCTAAAGGAAAAGAACTTGAAATTGAAAATAAAATCATTGGTGAACTCGTGTTTGAATCTAAACAAGCATTTTAGAGAATGCTTACCACCTGACTTCCAATATAAAGTAATTTCTAAAAAGGTAAATTCAAATAATGATAAGAAATAATTTTTGCTTATTAGAAGGTGATCAACTTCAGTGATCACAAAATGATTCCACTCTTCTAACATTGACTTTTACCTTTGGATTAACAAGGATATGCTCATAATAATTTTCTCCCTTTATTTCTTTCCATATAGATGGATGAAAGACAATGAGTTCTCTACCTAATCCAAGTACGTCACTTTGATTCGCTGCAAGTTTTTTGAACAGAGCATCCGCTTTTTCAGTGAGAATCTTTGATAATCGTTTTTCCAAAAAATTGATCATTTCCTGCTTATCTAGATGGTCTGGAGGATAGTCAACAATCTCTACGTCCAATTGCAACATAATATCAGCATGTACCTTTTCTTCTTTTTCCAGCTTAAGTTTTCTTGATACGCTTTTTACATTATAGCTGACGGATCCGCCAGCTTTTTTATCTAACTGTTCTGTTAAAAGTGCTTTTTTGGATTGTGTTTCCATAAATAATAATAGCAAAGTACTTTCATCAGTGGAAAGAAACTGTCCGGTAAAGCTGTGGTCATGAAAAAGAGCAGTTCCATTTATTTTAACTTCATTATCTTCCTCGTCCTTGCTCAGATAAGGGAGCATGAAATCTTTTCCTTCATCAAACAAATAGGTGCGAATCGATCTTAGTGTAATATCCTGGATCTCCGAATGTATTTCACTGCTGTGAATCAATTCGTACAGATATTCCCCTTTTTCAACTTCATTTTCGGATAAATGGGTAATTATCTCATTTGCACTGTCATCTGTCACAGCAATTTTGGCGTTTAAATCCACCCTTGGATCCCGGTAAAGAGAATCCAGCACATTGTAGATATCACCTTTGGCGATGTCGATTCCTAAGATTAAAGTTCTTCCTTTTGCTGGATCGTAATTACCAGGTACGCTTTGATCAATTGTCATGCTTGCCTCTTTTATCAAACCTCCTTTTCCAGTTACCAGTTCATTCGATATGGATATTTCCCCCCTGCTTGACTCACTAATATTCATATCTCTAATAATTGAAGTTATTTGATAATCACCATTCTCATCCAAGTCAAAACCCGATATATACACAGTACGGGAATTCTTTAGAAGTCTTTCATCCCAGCACCCAGCTAGTAATGGAAGAATAAATAAGATCAAGAAGAGCTCATTTTTTCCCATAGGTCGATGCCACCTCTCTTTTAAAAATAATTGTTATTAAAAGCAGTAGGATAGGGATAATAATGCCGAAAATAAAACTTAAATGCTTTAACCATTTTTCAAGTAAGGTAATCTCCATATAATAAAATATTATCGAAACGATAAGGACGAATGTTCCAGATAGTATCACAGCAAATTTATGTTTGATATGGATTAATTTACTTATTCCCATACTTGCTGAGTAAGCCCGAACTAAGAAATTTTATAATAGAAGCAACTAAAATTAAAAACAGAAACGCCAAATAACCGTGAATCTGAGATGTTTTAAACAGATTTACGGTTATT
>NZ_JBHUDE010000089.1:0-2203 GCF_042678205.1 Oceanobacillus luteolus | reverse complement strand
GTCCCACGGGTGCGTCCGTCCTGCCCCGGCTACAATGTAATAATAAGACCATAAAAAATAAGGTCAACCAGAAATATTTAACATCTGGTTAACCTTATAATACGAACGGGTGCGTTAATCCAAGAAGATCCAAGAAGGATTAACGCTCTTTTTGTCTAATTTATTGTATTATGCAGGCAGCATATCTGTAATCAATGAAAATATATTGGGGGGAGAAAATTGAAGTTATTAAAAGTATTTTTATGGTTAGTGTTTGTTCTATACATCGCTGTATTGATTAAAGTAATATTGATTAAATATATGCCGATATCTTATCTTGTGCAAAATTTGGAATTAGGATTAAACCATTTCCAAATGAACTTCGTTCCTTTTGCGACAATTATAAATTACATTGTTTCCGATACTTTCACAGTTAGTGTTCAAAATATCTTAGGGAATATTGTAATCTTTATGCCATTTGGCTTTCTTTTACCTATTTTAATTAGTAGATTTCAAAAGTTTATAACAATATTATTGGTTTCTTTTTGCTTCAGTTTAACATTTGAAATCATTCAATTGCTCTTCCCTATCTTAGGTAGCTTTGATGTTGATGATTTAATTTTAAATACTCTTGGAGCGTTATTAGGGTTTATGTTTTTTACTCTGATTAAGAGGCTAACCCAACGAAATTCAAGATGATATGCTTCTTCACTAACGGGTGCAATCCTTAAAGAAGGATATGCACCCTCTCTTGTTGAATTATACAAATAAAAGGGCAGTATACAAGGAGGGTTTTTCATTGAAAAGTGAAAATGCAAAAGTTCTTGTACTCGGAACTTTTCACATGGCTGAACATGAAGATTTATATTCGGAAAAAAGGCAAATTGAAATTGAGGATTTAGTATCTAAATTAGCAAGTTTTAAACCAACAAAGATAGCTGTTGAAATGGCAGTTGATAAGACCGAGCTATTAAATAATAAATATAGAAAATATAATGATGGTACATATAACCTAGAAATGAATGAAATATTTCAAATTGGTTTCCGATTAGGGAGAATGTTGAAACATGAAGAGATCTATCCGATAGATTGGATAGATAATGCTGGAATGGAATATGGAGATATGGAGAAGTGGGCAAAAGAAAATCAACCAGAACTTTTTAGTGAAATTTACGATGGGATTTATATACCAGAATTAACGGATAATACGAGTATATTAGATTATTATAGAGAGTTAAATGACCCCTCTTGGCTTAATACGTTGCATAAGATGTATGTAAATATTGCACGCATCGGTGACTTCAACAATTATGTTGGTATGAAATGGTTAAGTTGGTGGTACAAAAGGAATTTGATTATGTTCTCAAATTTAACACGTCTCATTAATATACAGGAGGAACGGATCCTATTTATAGTGGGTTGTTCACATTCAACAATTGTTAATAAATTTATTGAAGAAAGTGAAGTCTGTAAGGTTGTCCAGCCCCTGAATTATCTAACTTGAATTTAAACACCTCTAAAATTCAATTCTTATTGCACTAAAGGGTGCAATTCTGAATGAAGGATAAAAGCACTTTTTTGTAGAATCTATAATCTAATAGAGTACATTAGTGAACAAAGAAGAAGGAAAGAGACTTTATTAGGGGGGATAAAGTGGAATTCAAGGAAATTGAAATAAAGAAGGATCGAGATAAAGTAGTTGAATTTCGGAAAGACTCTTTTAAAGTAAGTTTTGGAGATGCTTCGGGATTTGATGAAGAGGAGTATTTACGTTGGTTAGATGAAAAAATAAAGGATTTCTCAAAAGGCTTTGTCTTAGTTGTAGAGGACGGTAAATATATTGGACAACTAGAGTTAACTATTCGAGAATTTGAAGGTAAAAAAATTGGGTATGTAAATTTATATTACTTAATTCCTGAAATGCGGGGAAAAGGTAAAGGAAAAGAATTACATGACTACGCAATACAATTTTTTGAGAATAATAAAGTTAGTGAGTATCATCTAAGAGTTTCCCCCTCAAACACTGGAGCAATCAATTTTTATAGAAAAAATGGAATGAAAGAAATTGGTCCAGAGGTTGATGGTAAAGTAATTAGGATGAAGGGGTATTTATAAAATCTCTTATTGTGCTAAACCAGCTAATAGTTGTCAATATTTTTCTCTAAAAAAATTAATTCTCTCATGATATACTAAAATTACGTATGCCAAATAACCCTCCACTACA
>NZ_JBHUDE010000088.1:0-2183 GCF_042678205.1 Oceanobacillus luteolus | reverse complement strand
TAACCGTAAATCTGTTTAAAACATCTCAGATTCACGGTTATTTGGCGTTTCTGTTTTTAATTTTAGTTGCTTCTATTATAAAATTTCTTAGTTCGGGCTTACATTGTTTTTTATTGGCCGCAACAGTATGAATTTGAGCGAACTATTTCAGCGCAATTCTGAAATAGCCGATGAACAAGGGCTCGACGCCCGCAGTCAGCCGCATGTAGTATTTGAGATTGCGAAAAGAAGAATATTACAGTCCATCCTTAAATATTCATTTTCCTAAAGGGGTTCCACCAACAAAGCGCTGAAAACATACGCTAAGGTATTGTTCAGAAAACCATGAGTTTCCTAACACCTTATTAATAAAGGGTTATAAGGATTTTTCTCATTCATAATGTTCAATAACTCATTCACTTATCTATGTTTAGCAAATAGGTCAAAAATAAGTTTCGTTACATTTTTGATAGGATTAGCGTATAGAAAATGTATTTTTTCTATGTCGAAATGTGCTTAACGTATGTTTTCCGCGAAATGTTGGTTGTATTCCAAGGCGTTTTAAATATAGCTTAAAAATAATGTTTGGTAAATCAAAACAACCCTTTACGATTCTAAGATAGTATGGTCGTATAGGGTTGTTTTGTTATTCTGGTAAATTAAAATGTATTTTCAGTAAGGCTAGATTGAACTCTGTCATTATGACTGGAATGAAGAATACGTTATTAACGTTCTATTTTTTAAGTAACTCTTCTACATCACTTAATGTTTTACCCTTTAACAAATCAGGTATAACCACGAACTCTTCTCTGACATCAGCAGGAACATCTTCTCTATGTTCGTGAATAATATAAGCTTGCTCTGAATCGCCTTCAACAATTACATTATCTTCTAATTGTCCTTCTATCCTTTTAGAGACAAACTCAATTGACTCGTCTTTGTCGATTACAATATTATATGGGATGCTTCCAGGACCATACAAATTTTCTTTAATTCCTGTTTGATTTAAAAAGAGAATATTAGATTCTTCGGGGTCTGGTTTCTTATATTCTGTACTTTCATTCATTACATTTCCTACATATTTAGCATTCTCATCATATACTTTTATTTCAGAAGCATATGGGATCATTACGTTGATTGTACTATCAACTTCACCTTTATATACTTCTTCAATATGAAACTCATAAATGTGTCCTTCAGTATATGTGTTTTCTGATGGTATTTCAGGATTTGCATAATTACGGACCATATTGTCCTTATCTATATATTTTCCAAAGTGCCCTTTTACAATTACCTCGGAATCATTGATAACATCTTCCAATCGTTCAACTCTCTGTTCATCACTGGAATCAACCATTTGACTAACAGTTTCATCTCCACTCCCACATGCCTGCAAAAAGATTAATCCCATCAAGAGGGTCCCTATAATAACAGTGCATTTTTTCATGAATAGTCTCCTTTCGAAGTTTATCGAATTATATTAACCCTATTAATATCAAGAGTAGTAGGGTATGTTAAGCGTTCTCTATTTCTATCTCCATTCATAATGGAACTGACTGAACCTCTTAGATCGGCTAAACCAAATACATGACCAATTTCGTGGGATGCTACACTCCTTCGAACATTGGCACTATTTCGTACATCAGAGCGATATGAATTGATATAGGTATAAAAAGGAGTACTGTATGTACTATGACCGTTATTATATATTATTCTACCAAAAGTGCCAGGACGAGATGAATCATATTCAGCAGTCATTATATTTGGAGCACCAGATCGACTATATATATTCCTGTATTTATGGTTACTATCCCAGTTAGTATAAGCTTGTACCCATTGAGTATTATAAGCTTGTACTTGAACTTCAACGTTTTTTGTATTAGGTTTTCTCCCATTTGTATATGCGTCGGCAGACCCTACAGTTGAGAAAAATAAGGTAAAAATAAGTAATAACATAAAACTAACTTTTTTTAATCTAAAGTTCCACAATTTTTTTCCTCCTCTTTTTATAATATTTTGACTTTTATCGATGCAGTTCTCTCACTTCCTCCTCTCTTTATTCGACCTTTCTACTTAATATTATACAATAGGCACAAAGGTGTAAGCGTCAAGTAAAAATGAACACTTTTCGCTAATTAATTTTGGACACTATCGTCATTAAAAATAGTCTTACGATTTTTCATTCTGTAACTATCATCGTCTTT
>NZ_JBHUDE010000087.1:0-2007 GCF_042678205.1 Oceanobacillus luteolus | reverse complement strand
GAGATTATCTCAAGAACGGATATTTAATAGAAGGTGTTCATTGTTTGACGCTTACAAAAGAATTAGCGACATAATTAAAAATAAAGAGTATCAATTTGACGTGTGGGAAGAAGATGGGAAAGCTTATTTGCAAACCGCTATTTGTAATGTTGGTGGTTGTACAGCCGAATTTTTAACCTTTGATAGCCTGGAAGAAGCGAAGAAACAAGCAGCTATAATGACGCTAAATGGCAAGAAGATGAAAACCGTTAGTATATGTAGCGAATGTGAAAATGAATTGAAACCAATGTGGGATGACGCGCCTAATTTCGTTAAATATTGTTCTAAATGTGGTTGAATTTAATGAATAAAATATTATTGATATTAGTAGCTATTACATTTCTGATTACTGGTTGTGATGAGCTAGATTCAGTTTTAAATGAAAATGCTGCAGCTACAGAAAGTATTGCGGCGGATAAAGAAGTTGTTACGATTGACAGAGTTGTTGATGGCGATACAATTATAGTTGAATTTGAGAATGGCGAAAAAGAAAGGGTAAGATTATTATTAATTGATACTCCCGAATCGGTACATCCTGAAAAAGAACCTCAACTGGGTTTGTCAAATAAAGTGTGTAAGTTCAAACTTACTCAAGATATTTTAAAGCCCTATCTTTTAGATTTTCATGGAGAAGTAGTTGGTTCATAACCATTGCCCAGTTTTGGATATGGCCACCTTCCCATTTTGTTTCGAGTTCTTTTACTCGTAAAAATAATACTTTTAATAGAGCGTTCTCGTTGGGGAATGCTCCTTTTTTGGTTACTTTTCTGAAGCTGGAATGGATACTTTCTACTGCGTTGGTTGTGTACATAACTTTACGAATGGCACTTCCATAATCATAAAGCTGTTCGACATGGTGGAAGTTTCTTGTCCAAACATCAATAGCTCCTGGATAAGCAGCTCATTGTTGTTGAAAGGATTCAAAGGCACTTAGGCAAGCCTTGAGGCTTGATGCACCATAGACTTTCTTTAGGGTTTTGGTGAACGTTTTATAATCCTTGCTTGGGACATATTTGACGGAGTTACGAATCAAATGAACCATACATCGTTGTACGATGACATCCGGAAAAATGGCACGTGATCCTTCTTCCAAACCACTTACCCCATCCATGGATATAAAGAAAATATCTTCGACTCCTCTCGCCTTGATTTCATCAAAAATCTGCATCCATTTGTGCTTACTTTCCGTTTCATTTAACCATAAGCCAAGAATTTCTTTATTGCCCTCCATGGTGTATCCTAAAATCGTGTAGACGGCATATTTCTTGGTTTCATATTGATTGCGAATCGTTGTGTACATACAATCTACAAAAACAAAGGCGTAACAGTTACTTAACGGTCTGGTTTGCCATTCTTCCAGTTCAGGAAGAACCTGATCTGTAATATCGGATACCATTTCATGGGACACTGAAAAACCATAGATATCTTGAATCGTAGAAGAAATATCTCGCTGCGACATCCCACGTGCATACATGGAAATCACTTTATTTTCAATCGCAGAGACGTCCTTTTTCCGTTTTGGGATTAGTTCAGGATTAAAGGAACCATCACGATCTCTTGGCACCTTGATGTCCACCTCACCCGAACTTGCTTTAATGGTTTTCTTCCCGTAACCATTGCGTCTGTTTTCTGTCTCTTTTTCCGTTTTATCATTCGATTCGTAACCTAAATGATGATTCATTTCACCCTTCAACATGGATTCAAACATAGGTCCAAATATATCTTTGAGTGCATTCTGCATATCTTCTACGGTCTCTGGTTGGTAGTTTTCTAGAATTTGGTTCGCTAATTCAGCTGATTTCTCATCTCGCTTTGACTTAGTCAATAGAATAACCTCCCAATCGTTATATATTTATTCTAACACACTAGCGTTGCATTAATTAAGATTAAATATTAACAAGACCCCGAATTTTCGCTAATTTACTTTAATGCAAATAAAAAGTCCTTTATAATGGATTTAGTCAGGTG
>NZ_JBHUDE010000086.1:0-1958 GCF_042678205.1 Oceanobacillus luteolus | reverse complement strand
TGTTCCACCTTACTAAGCCAGACAGGAGGGCAATTCCTTTTCCTGTTCCCCCTCATCAAACCGTACATGAAGTTTTCCCTCATACGGCTTTCCGACGTTCTTCTTCCTTTGGCTTTACGGACTTAATCTGCTAATTTCACCAATAGGTGTTCAACTTGCTTTACCGTTTCTCGAAGATAGGCATGTTTATGCTTTTTATTTCTTTTCTTATTGTTGAAAAGGGTTAAGCGTTGTAACACATACCAGTCAATGCGATTCAGCCACCTCTTGGATAATGGAGAGAGCTGGTAATAGTTCTTGAATCCTTGAAGCCTACGGTTCAATCCCTTCACTAGTTCCTCTATATCCATAAACAGTTTATAGCGAGGTTCTGTATAGTCTTTTATTTTCTTCCGCATTTTCTTCATCGCTTTCTTGCTTGGGATATGATTCATGATAAAGAATGTATGTCCACCCTTCTTACGGATGGGGAATTTACGATGATGAAATCCAAGAAAGTCAAATCCATCACTGTCATCCCAAATGTTGACGAGCCTTGATTTCTCTGGATGTAGTGAGAGATCTAGTTTATACATGATTGCTTGAATAACCCGTATGCTCTCTAAGGCGTGTGCTTTCCTTTCACATAAAATCACAAAATCGTCCGCATAGCGAACAATCGTCCCCAAATGGCTGAATTTCTTTTCCCAAAGAGAGTCCATGACATGTAGATAGATATTAGAAAGTAACGGAGAGATTACCCCTCCTTGAGGTGCTCCTAATATGGAATGCCTAACCTTACCTTCTTCCATGATTCCTACCTGTAGCCATTTCCGTATTAGCTTTAATACCCTTCGGTCACTAATGCGTTGTTCTACCAGTTTCATCAGTTTGTCATGGTTAATGTTATCAAAGTAGCCTTGGATATCGACGTCTAATACCCAATAGTTTTTCCTACTCTCTTTTCTTATTTTCGCTATCGCTTGATGAGCATTTCGTTTGGGTCGAAATCCATAGGAACAGTCTTTGAAGTCAGCTTCAAAAATTGGTTCGATTACTAATTTCGTTGCCATTTGTGCGACTCTGTCTTTTATCGTTGGAATTCCTAATGGACGTTTCGTTCCATCATCTTTCGGAATGTAGGTACGTAAGACGGGCTGCGGACGATATCGTTTCTCTTTCAATTCGAGATAAAGTTCGTTTAGAAACTTCTTCTCTCCATACGATTCAATATCCTCCAATGTTTGCGAGTCTACGCCTCCACTTCCTCTTTTCCTTTTCATTCTTTGCCATGCTTCCCACAAGATATCAGGGCGATAAATTTTATCGTATAAAGCATGAAATCGACGTGTCTTACTTTCCTTGGCACAAAGGTATAATGTTTTCCAGAGTTTTTGAGCTTTTGCTTTACTGGTGTAGTTAGCCATTTTCTTGGCATTCACTGACTCTTACCTCCTTTGAACATCTGAACGAAGTAGGGTATTGGCTATTGCCGTCCTTCCCTAGACAACGTTATGTTGTCGTTGTCATCATCGGTAGTATGACCCCCTCCGACTCCCTCTCGACCCATCTACCACTTCACTTTTAAGCTTATAGGTTTTTTGTTTTACTTCCCGTAGGAAGTGACCGAGGAGGGTATCCCCAGTTCCGTTAATTACTTTCCTAACATGTCGCTCCCCATACCCCGAGGGATTCTTAGGTGTTGTCTTTCCAAGTTCTTCACACCGTCCGTGGTTTTCGCCTATATTACCCAGGCTCAACTTCCCCTTTATCCTCTATGAGGGTTGTAATTGACGAGGCGGCAGGATTCACTTAATGTTACAACCTGTTAGGTCGCTCGCACTCTAAATCGAGTTACTTTGTCACAGGGCTTCAACCTTAGGATTTCTCCACCAGTTGCCTGTCAGCTACTGAGCGTCTTGGCACCTACTCAGGTTGGACTTTCACCAACTAGCAATTAACGGCTTGCTGGGCGCGCG
>NZ_JBHUDE010000085.1:0-1804 GCF_042678205.1 Oceanobacillus luteolus | reverse complement strand
TACTACCGCGCTTCGCTTGCTTGCCCTGTCTTTGGTGTTGAAGTCTTGCGACTTCAACACCAAAGACAGGGTATATGTTCTCCCACAAACATTTTACTCTAACAATATGGTAACATTTTTAATTGGCCTAGGGAGTATTATCATTCTTATATTACTTAAAAAAATGGCACCTAAATTTCCAGCACCATTAGTTGTTGTAGTTTTGGGTATTTTAGTAGTTCGTTTTCTTCAATTAGACCAAGTTGGTGTTAAGATTGTTGGTGATATTCCGAATGGAATACCAGCATTTTCAATTCCAATGTTTAATATAGAGGCAATTACGGCTTTACTACCGATTGCATTGACGATTTCATTTGTCAGTTTTATGGAATCTGTCGCAGTTGCAAAGTCAATTGCCAATAAAGAAAAATATAAAATTAATGCAAATCAAGAGTTAAATGGTTTAGGCCTGGCAAATATCTTTGGGTCATTTTTCTCTGCTTTTCCAGTTACAGGAGGATTTTCAAGGACAGCAGTAAACTATCAAGCAGGAGCTAGAACAGGTCTTGCTTCTATTATTACAGCAGTATTAATTTTTATTACGCTTCAATTCTTTACAGGGTTGTTTTACTTTCTTCCTCAAGCTGTATTAGCAGCAATTATAATGGTTGCTGTGTATGGATTAATTGATGCAAAGGAAGCAGTTCATTTATTCAAGGTAAAAAAAGCAGATGGATGGACATTACTAATTACTTTTATAGCAACTCTTACATTGGGGATTGAACAAGGAATACTAGTTGGAATCGGTGTATCCTTACTGCTGTTTATTTGGAGAAGTGCATATCCTCATATAGCTGAATTAGGATATCTTAGTGATCAGAATGTTTTTAAGAATGTGAAGTATTATCCAAATGCCAAAACATATGAGAACTTGTTAATATACCGAATAGATGCATCGTTATATTTTGCGAACATGGCATTTGTTGAAGAAAAACTTCAACAAGCTATCCTTGAAAAGGCAAACATTAATAAAGTCATTCTAGACTTTTCGGGGGTTAATTCAATGGATGCTATTGCGCTTGACGAATTAACGAAAATCATAGAAGGCTACAAAAAATCTAATATAGAGTTTTATATTGCTGGAATCAAACAACCAGTCTATGAACTCTTTAGAAAAGCAGGATTAGATAAAAAGTACAAGGGGAAAATTGATTTTCTGTCTGTAGATCAGGCTCTTTGAAATGTAAAACTTGGGGTGATCTCATGAGTAAGCAAATAATGGCTGATAACAATCAAGGGTTTGTTAATAGTATATTAAAAGAGGATCCTCATTATTTTGAAAGGTTAAAAGAAGGGCAATCACCAGAGTACTTTGTAATAGCTTGTTCTGATTCTAGGGTCAGTCCTTCTATTGTTGCTAACATGCCACTTGGGAGTATGTTTGTTCACCGAAACATTGCAAATCAAGTTACCGATGATGACACTAGCTTGAATGCAAGCTTGTATTATGCACTCAAGCATTTAAAAGTAAAAAAAATAGTTATTAAAGGGCATACTAGCTGCGGAGGGATAGAAGCTGCTTGTAGCGGTAATAACGAAAATGAGTTAAAGAGTTGGATTTCAAAAATAAAAAAAGGATTACCGGATACATGTAATCTGTCCCAACAAGAGCTTTCCAAACAGAATATATTACAACAAATAGAAAATTTAAAGAGTCATCTGTAACTGCTAAACTATAATAGACAGTTATTGCTAAATAAGAATGAACACTTTCTATGGGGATAGGCATGTAAAAGGATGTTGCCCCGTAGGGGCGACAGCCTTT
>NZ_JBHUDE010000084.1:0-1796 GCF_042678205.1 Oceanobacillus luteolus | reverse complement strand
GTCGGGAAACCAACCATATTTTACCATGAAGGAGGCCTTTTTTGACCCCACGCTAGAAGCTCTACGGAACCCCCGGCGTAGCCGAGGGTTTTCGAAGACCATAAATAAATACAAAAAACATCTATCCTTGTTGGATAGATGTTTTTGTAAATATAAGGTATACTATTGGATTAATCAAAGATAAGCCATTGATTATTAAGCGATCATATCTTCTTTTTCAACAGACTTGTCTTCAACTTTTACATAATATTTTCCTTTTGTTATAACTGCAATAACAACTGTCAGGATTGCAGCTAGAATGGCAGCGAAAAACGCTGCTGTACTTTGCAGGAATTCTCCGAAATAACCTAGTGCTGCAACAGTACCAAGACCACTTCCTACAATTAAAGATACAACTCCGACCGGATTCCATTTATATAGATTCCGTTGTTTCGGCTCATAATAGCCTGGCCCAATTTTCAATAGGCGTTTTACAATTACTGCATCCGCTACTAGAATTGTCGCCCAAGTCATCAGGAATACACCTTGGAAGGTCATGACAGTACCTAGGTGATTCACAATGCCGGCAAGCATGAGAACAATTGCACTGACACCAGTGACAACTACCCAGAAACGACGACCCGGTTTAAAGTTGAAGATATTTTCAAAGAAATTCGATAGAGATAATGAACCACTATAAATATTAGTAACGTTGATACGGACTTGAGTGATCATTGTAAATAACACGCCCCAAATACCGAGAAGCATAACAATATATACACCTGGATTCGGTTCTCCTAAACGGACACCAAACCAAATTCCAAGACCGCCCATTACTCCAAAACAGAAGATTTGCGGAATAAATCCAATTGCCCAGATACCAACTTTCATATCCTTAGGTTTTAAGAATCGTGCATAATCAGAAGCTAAGAGTGGGGTAAGACCCATGATACCATGTTGCATTCCAATACAAAGCAACAATGCTGTACCGCCTACTTGAACACCTTCTGGCATGTATGTCCAAAAGCTGCCTTCATAAAGTGATGGTGTAAGTGCTGCCATAATAATTGCTGCTACTAAAAACACAAAAAATATTGGTAGAGACCATTTCTGTAATTTATCAAGCTGCTTAATTCCAAACCAATTTAATGGAATGACAATGGAACCAAAGAAGACTATTAATACCCATTCAGGGATTGATGGGAAAAACGCGTGGACCGCCGCAACAAGTATCATACCTTCGAGGGCACAATACATAATAAAGTTTGAGGCGTAAATAAATGAGGTGAGCGATGCACCAATATAACCAAATCCGCCGCCTCTGGATAATAGGTTCACATTCATTCCCGACTTTGCAGATAAGTAAGCAATAAACGTACCTAATATTCCAGCTACAATAATCGCATATATAGCAGATATAATTGCATTGATTGCACCAAATTGAAGTGCCATAACACTTCCCATTTGGAAGTAAAAAATTGCTGTTGCAATACCAAAAGTGATATTGGTAATGCTTAACCATCCCATGTTTCTTTTACTACGAGGAACTCGATCTAAAGAATAATCATCACTTTTATTTTCCTCTACTTTGTGATCTGTATGTTGCACAGATCTCATAGATACCAACTTCCCTTCTTTTATTATATAGCAAAATTTAAATTTGATATTGTGTTCTGCATCACAAAAATCAAATAACTATTTAAGTGTATCACATCACTAGCGTTGCATTAATTAAGACTAAATATTAACAAGACCCCGAATTTTCGCTAATTTACTTTAATGCAAATAAAAAGTCCTTTATAATGGATTTATTCAGG
>NZ_JBHUDE010000083.1:0-1736 GCF_042678205.1 Oceanobacillus luteolus | reverse complement strand
GCTATTTTCTATTTACTGGGGTTTTGTCCCAGCCTCTTCTTATTTGATGAACTTATGGTATTATTTGTAAAAAAAGGTGTGTTTCAGATGATCAAGGAAGTACATAAATGAATAGGGGAAGAGATTCCAAGCGAGAAATAGAACTGGTTAAAGCACGAACAAAATTTGGTTGCCTAATTTGGTCCATAATTTTAGTGATCTTACCAATTATACTTTTCATTGGTGTGTTTTCCTACGAGATGTATTTCAAAGAAAAAACACTTCTTGTCAGTCATTCTCCAAACGAAATCAAGACGATTAAGATTGTTGAGAAAGGAGAACCAGCTTTTTTCGGTCCTTCCACCGTGAGAATTAAATACGGTAGACAATATATGGAACGAAGCGTGGCTAATGATGGGAAAATGCTTCAAGATACCAATTTTGTAATTCACTGGGAGAATGAAAATGAAGCAACAATCACCATAGATGGGGAAGAACAAGCAGCGGAGATAATCCAGTTCAATGCTGAAGATCCTAACCCATTTAAAGAAAATGTAGAAATTACTTTAGGTTCTTTTACATTCAAGACAAGTGAATCACCAAGCCTTAAGAATATCATCCAACTCAGAGAAGTAAGTAAATCTAAAGGCAAATCTCAATACTCCACAGTTCAAATATTCTATGGAGAACGGGGGAGTGTTTTAGAAAGGTATAAAGAATATGTACCAAGCGATATGTATACGCCAGACAATTTTAAAATTCATTGGCAAAACGACGAACAAGTAAAAATAGAGGTAGTCCGAGAAAATGATGAGGGAGAAACCTATATAGAAGAAGTCATAGATATTGATTTATCAAGGTGAAACAATAGGGCATCAGAGAAATATTGACGTTAAAATGGGGGATTTCGTGATTATAATATTGGGGTTTTTACTATCTATTATCACCGTGATATTATTTTTGGTTTTATGTGCAAGAATCATCGTTTCTTTCATTAAAAAGAAACCTTTTCCCAAGAGGCTACTGATTGTAACGTTGTTTGGGATGGTTCTGATTTCATCTCTTTACATATATGAAACTTACTTTTTTACATTCAATGATATTGATCGAGATTCTATTCAAATGGGACCTGGACCTATAACATCACCTAATGGAACATATACAGCTCATGCTTATTATGAACTGTATGGCGGAGCGGCAGGCGGTGTTAATATGTGGGTTGAAATTACAAACAACAAAGAGAAGGATAAAACGCAAACGGTTTATTATAGTAGTGCAATGAATAATACTTCTTTGCATTGGCTGAGCGAGGATAAACTTTTCATTCAAAACAAGAGTCGGCAATATCCTAATTCAAATAGAAGCATCCAATTGGAAATCGGGAAAGAAATTTATCATGAAAATGGTTTAGCTTGTAAAAGTCTGTTAATGAAAGATGAATATGAGACATGTTATCAAAACTAATCTTGGATTGAGAATTAATGAAGGAATCGCTATGTTAGGGGGAGATACATCAAATGACTAAGAATAGAATAAAGTATTTTGTAATCGAGTTTATCATTCTCTTTGTTTTTTTAATGATATTTTACTGGATATTTTATGAAGAAATGAACTGGCTGCTTATTATCATTATACCTATTGTTTTCCCTTTATTGATGCTAGTATAGTTTCATGGACACATCTAAGTTAAATTTATACAATGAATTTCAAGGAGGATGTGTCCGATGAATACAAGAAATAACGGTAAACGATATAAT
>NZ_JBHUDE010000082.1:0-1725 GCF_042678205.1 Oceanobacillus luteolus | reverse complement strand
TAGAATAACCTCCCAATCTTATATGTTTATTCTAACAATAAAAAAATAAACTGCGAAGCAAGAGCCGTACGCTCTCTCACTTACACAGTTTATTTTACACTCCCTGGAATGGCAGCCTAAGAAGGTGTTTTATTATTGTCTCAAATTGCTATGTCAGTCTATTACAATGGCTTGTTTTTCTTTCTGCCTTAAATAAAGGTAAGTTAATCAAGTGTGCATGCTGTACACCTTAAGACAGTCGCATTATCCGAATGATTTACATTTAGGTCTGGACTAGGTATTCTATACAACATTCTCTTCTTTATTTAGCTTTCTATTCAATCTTAAATTTCATCAATTGCATTATAACCGTAACCTTTTCTATTCCAGAAAGGTAGGGTTGGTTGAGTTCTATCATAAGAATCAGTAGCTTTTGTCATAATCTTATATTCACCTTTGTCCAGTACACTCCACTCATAAGACCAAGATTGCCACCCATAACCAGCATTTTTAGCTGACTCTAACATTGCATTTAGCCAAGTAATCCACCGTCGATACTTATCTCCAACTTTGTAATAAAGCCTTTACCTGTCCAAGGAATCCCTTTAATCAAATGCTTACCATTATTTAAATTCTCCTTATCTAAAGGCTTTTGAATCGTCGAGTTTACATTTATTGTAGTAACAGGGTAGGCATCTTTATTATTTTCTTTATCAGGATAATACACATAATCGATTGTTTGAAATGGTCCTTTAAAATTAGAATCAATAACACTAATCTGCTTTATCCATTTAACAGACGCCATTGCATACCACTGTGGAACAATTAATCTTAGTGGATAACCATGTTTAAACGGAATTGGCTGGTTATTATATTCATAGGCAATAATGGTATCAGGATGGATAGCCTTCTCTATAGGCTGACTTCTAGCGTAGGTAAAAACCTCATTTAGATCGGTTCTTTCTCCAAAATCATATCCTTCTACGACAATTTCTTTTGATCCTTCCCTTATCCCGGAAAGTTCCAGCAGGGTTCGTAACGGTACACCCTTCCAATAGCCTTGGCTTATAGCACCTTTTCCCATTGTTCTCCAAATACTTTAGGTTCGAAAAGGTTACGTTTATCCCCTGAACATTCAAGGACAGCTAGTATTGTTTTTGAAGGTAATTGAAGAATGTCCTCCATGGAAAGCAATATTGGTGTTGACATGATCCCATTAATTGGGAGCCAATAGTTTGAGTAAGAAAGAGCTGGATAATTAAAGTGGTTTCTCTTATAAAATAAGTTATTATTTACAATCTCATTTTCTATAAATGAAATAGGTGTTTCCTGATTTTTACTGCCCCTTAACCTGCGATAAATTAAGGTTATTAGAACGTATTGAGGATAAGATCCAGACACTTGGTACAAGTACAAGAGCAGATACTAGAATGGAAAGGCAGTCATAAAATCCTCGTAGATAGGTTCATTGTTTACCACTCCTTTTCTAAGGATAAACAAACATGTTATATTGAATATTTTAAACACTCTAGTTAACATTATTAAACTATCCTATAAACTTATTATGGGGATAGTTTTTGGTTAAAAACGTTACAAGTCAAATGTAATCGGGGTTAATGAATTTGTGAAATGTTGTATTTAAACTAAACCAGCTAATAGTTGTCAATATTTTTCTCTAAAAAAATTAATTCTCTCATGATATACTAAAATTACGTATGCCAAATAACCCTCCACTACATAGTGATT
>NZ_JBHUDE010000081.1:0-1663 GCF_042678205.1 Oceanobacillus luteolus | reverse complement strand
TTCCAATTAAAGAATTCAGGAGGGTTATTTGGCATGTGCAAAATAAGTATATCACAATTAATTTAAGTTTTTTAGAGAAAAATATTGACAACTATTAGCTGGTTTTGTTTAAGTACATTCTTTCACAAAAATAACCCATAATCTTCATTGGCTACAGGTATGCAACCCAGTTCGTCGTCATTATAACTAGCACTAAGTATAATCCACCAAAGATCAGTTTTCTCTGTTTTTAAGTTGTAGACGTTTTAGAATTGGAAATCCCCATCCTTCATTAGCGGGACTTCAGTTCCACCTTCTTTAATGCCCACTACTTTCATATCTTCGGTACCAAAGGTCACATTGACTAACAAAAGTGAAGTATTCAGACCCGCTGCCTTCAACTCTTCCTCAGATTGGTCAATGCCATTTTGAATATTGGAGGGAGATGCATTTCCGATTCCAATATGACAGGCCGTATTTTCATCAAACAAGGTATTATAAAAAAGAGTATCTGCCTGAGCAAGAGGAGATTTATTAGAGACCAAGGCAATTTCACCTAGATAATGTGAACCTTCGTCTGTTTCGATGAGATTTTGTAACACTTCTTGTCCCTTTGCGGCATAATAGTCGGTAATCCGCCCATCTTTAAAAATTAGATAGAATTCATCGATGACACTTCCCCCATAGATAAGAGGTTTAGTACCTACCAATTTGCCATTCACCTTATTTTTATGTGGAGCAGTAAATATTTCTTCCGTAGGAATGTTCGGAAAGAAAGGTATTCCATTTTTATCTATCACACTCCCACCGATATAGAGATGATTTTTAGGTAGACCAACTAATAAATCAGTCCCACGGCTATTTGTAAAATGCAGGGCTTCAAATTGGCTCTCGTTCAGGATTTTTTTTCGAGACTCGAAGGCTCTATTGTGACTCTCCCAATCTTTTATAGAATTTTTCCCATCTGCACGAGTTCCTTTTAAAATTAATTTCCATAATGAATGCAGAGCTTCTTCTTTAGTTAAGTGAGGAAATACTTTAGTTGCCCATGTGAAGTTCGGGACAGCCAAAATACACCAGCGTATCTCGTGGGATCTAATCTTTGCGTAATGAGCCTTCAACTTGGTGCGAGAGGCCTTTTGGAAACGACTTATCCTTTCTGTAGAAACCTCCTTAAAGACATCTAAGTTTTCAGAAATAATATGGATGTATGCAGCACCAGCATCGTCCCACTCCTTAAAACGGGCAGCCTGCCAATCAGTTAAGTGATTGATGAAACTATCTGCTGCATTTAAGTAGAAATCTTTGGTAGACTGTTCATCTGTCCAATCTATAAATACATTTGAAGCTCCTGTCTCATAGGCTACCGTTTGGATTAGACGTGCAAACGTAGCATTTTGTATATCACTATGAATAATCAATGATTGATTTTTTTGCAGATTTACACCAGCTAGTATAGCAAGTTCTGCATACTTTTTTAACTGTGCTTCACTTATAAATTCATATATTCCTTTAATCATTTAATATCTCCCCTGTGATAAATTTACTACAGAACCCAGACCTACTTATACCAACCTGCCCCTTTCGTAATATAAGGTTAACCAGATATTTCTGGTTGACCATTTTTTATATGGTTTTATTATAACAGTAGCCGGGGTAGAACGTCTCTGCCCGTGGGACATTT
>NZ_JBHUDE010000080.1:0-1657 GCF_042678205.1 Oceanobacillus luteolus | reverse complement strand
GTTAGAGTAAAATGTTTGTGGGAGAACATATACCCTGTCTTTGGTGTTGAAGTCGCAAGACTTCAACACCAAAGACAGGGCAAGCAAGCGAAGCGCGGTAGTATAAAGGGCGTTTTACGTGAAAAAGAGGACCCAATTTTATATAGTTAGAGTCTACCAAAACAACAACTATAGAAAGAGGTCCTCCAATGAAAGATATCATATCTACGCTGACAATGAAAGAGTTAGAACAAATTACTTATCGCGCACTACAAGAAAGTTTTTCCCAAGTGATGGCGGAAACCCTCCGGGAATTAGATGAAGCTATTGCTTCCGGAAGAGATAAAAAAAGGTTTTACCTAAAAGATAAACGAACGCTAAAGTTTGAATCTGTCTTTGGGCAGGTGGAATTGAAACGGAATTATTATCAAGATAAGGAAACTGGAAAGTATGTCTACTTATTGGATCAATACTTAGCTTTTGACGGTACCAAAGGAATGAGTCCAGTCGTACAAGACTTGGCTATCGAACTGGCTGTAACGGGAGTCTCTTACCGACAAGCGGGGAAGGCAATGGAGAAGCTTTTGGGCTATCCAGTTATCAGTCACGAAGGCATCCGCCAACAGCTTTTGAATACAGAAGTTATTCCAGAAGAGTCCGTACCACTGGAACAAGAGGTGTTATTTGTCGAGGTGGATGGTCTATACACCAAAAGCCAGAAGAAAGGGAGAAAAGGGAGAGAAGTAAAAATAGCCAGTATTCATCAAGGCTGGGAAAGGAATGGAAAACGGGCAAAGCTTGTGGAGAAACGGCACTTTATTCACGAAGGAAACTTACCGTTCTGGGAGGAATTTGAGCAGTATCTCATGACGACTTACCACTACGAACCCACGAAGCATCACCTCGTGATCAACGGGGATGGAGCAAAGTGGATTACCTCCTGTAGAGACTACTTTCGGCATAACGCAATATTTGTCATTGATCGTTTTCATGTGGCGCGTGATGTGCAGCGCATTTTCCGTGAACACCCCAGATACCGTTCGGTTCGAAAAAAGTTGGCAGCATACGATTCGGAGGGTTTTATGGCGGAATTAAATAGTGCGGTAGGTACGCTTGAAAATGAAAAGAAAGAAGAACGGTTGGAAGAGTTAATCGCACAACTTTCCCAGTATCCAGAGGCATTAGGAGATTATCGCAAAAAGCTGGAGAAAAAAGGCATAGATACAACGGGCTTCCGTCCAATGGGAAGTGCAGAGGGAACCATGAGTGTGTTTGCCAGAAGACTGAAGAATGGTCGCAGTTGGAGTAAGGAAGGGCTTGATAAATTCATTGATGTGATGGTCGCTCTGAAAGACAACTTGGAAATTAAAACACTGCACGGCATCCTGGAACAGACACAAGAACTGAAGCAGGAACCTAAGGCGGAAAAACCGCCAAAACACTTCGTTGAGAAGCTCAAAGACAGCTCCGCGGAAGCAACGCGCAATAACTTAGGTTACCTCAAACAAGCGATTGGGAAGCCAATTACCGCAGCATTGAAAGGCTTGCGCGGAATTTAAAAAATAGAAGAACCCAAACATTTTAGAGCAATATAGGGTTGATAACGCTAACAAAACACTGGACGAAAACAGTATAAAATAAGGGACTTAAAAAACTCCCACAAGTACTTGACTCAATC
>NZ_JBHUDE010000079.1:0-1624 GCF_042678205.1 Oceanobacillus luteolus | reverse complement strand
TCGTATTATAAGGTTAACCAGATGTTAAATATTTCTGGTTGACCTTATTTTTTATGGTCTTATTATTACATTGTAGCCGGGGCAGGACGGACGCACCCGTGGGACTTGATCCCGTCAGCTAAACTGTTCGCCCCCTACTTGTAGAAACATGATTGAGGCTGGTTGGGACAATGATCCCGTATAACAAGCGAAGCTATGATACTACAAGAAGGATTAGGGGTACCGGCAAATATATTTTTGGAGGAGATAACGAATGAATCCAGTAGTTGGTCTGGATGTAGCCAAAGGAGAGAGTCAGATTCAGGGTTATCTGGATAGAAAGAAACCTTATAAAAGTAGTTTTAAAGTTTCTCATACCTTGGAAGGTCTTGAAATTTTGCTTCACTTTTTAATTGAGATCGAGAATGAATCTGGTGTACAACCTCCAGTTGTACTTGAATCAACAGGCCATTATCACACGCCAGTTGTTCAATATTTAGATAAGCATAATTACTTGGTTATCATTGTAAATCCCTTGATTTCTTATAGGGCGAAGAGTTCCAGTTTACGTAAAGTCAAAACTGATATTATTGACGCTAGACATCTCTGCGAGCTGTATTACAAAGAAGAATTGGAGCCACAAAAGAGACGTGGGATACACCTTTTAAACTTGCGTAATCTTACAAGACAACATGACAACATCACAAGTATATATGTACAAACTAAATTACAATTTCATTCGGTGTTGGATCAGGTTTTCCCTGAGTATCGTGGGGTTTTTGGGGACTTATATTCCAGTGTCTCTTTACTTACTCTCATGGAATATCCAACATCCAAAGATGTTTTAAAAATAGATAAAGAGACTTTAGATGAAAAGATTCATGAATATTGCCCAAGACGTTCAATTGAATGGGCAGAAGCTAAGGCTGAAAAGTTAATAGCTGCGGCACATCGTAATCCATTTCAGGAAACCCTTTATCAAAGTCATATCCTAAGCATAGAAATGTATATCAAGATGCTTTTAGAATACCAGAAGCACCTATCTAAACTTGAGGATCAAATAGGTGCCTTGGCAAAAGAAATTGAAGAATTTAAGATTATCCAATCCATCCCTGGTATTGGTGAAAAAATCGCTGCAACGATTATTTCAGAAATTGGGGAGATTGATTTATTTGATAATCCTAAAAAACTAGTAGCTTTTGCCGGTATAGATCCCAGTGTCTTTGAATCCGGACGATTCAAGGGGACAGTCAATCGTATTACTAAAAGAGGATCTAGCCGACTGAGACATGCCTTATTTATGGCGGTTCGCTCCGCAATCCGTGATGCTCGCAAGCAAAAGACAACGGAAGAAATCATTCCTCGTAACAAGAAATTACGAGCATTTTATGATAAAAAACGAGAAGAAGGAAAGCCTTATAAAGTAGCGATAATTGCGTGTGCCAATAAACTATTACATTGGATTTACGCCATATTGAAAAGCAACTCTACCTTCCAAGATATTGCGTAACTAGTTAACTTAACCAAATACTCCAAAGCCTTCCAATTAAAGAATTCAGGAGGGTTATTTGGCATGTGCAAAATAAGTATATCACAATTAATTTAAGTTTTTTAGAGAAAAATATTGACAACTATTAGCTGGTTT
>NZ_JBHUDE010000078.1:0-1562 GCF_042678205.1 Oceanobacillus luteolus | reverse complement strand
TTCCAATCACTATGTAGTGGAGGGTTATTTGGCATACGTAATTTTAGTATATCATGAGAGAATTAATTTTTTTAGAGAAAAATATTGACAACTATTAGCTGGTTTTGTTGAAGAAGAAATATAATTATTAATGCGATGTATACTCATAACGGTTTCCAATTCGGATCTTTAATGTCTTCTTGATTTGGTTTCCTTACAAATTTTATACTGCCTTCATCACAAGCCCCAAATTTAATGAAATTTTGTTGTGCTTGCCTTAACGATGGAACGTTAGCTCCACCCTCATAATTGGGATCATTATACTGAACATCATCATCTTCCCAAAAACAAATACTACATATATCGTATGTTCCAGGAGGTTTCTCATCTAATGTTAAATATCCACAGCAAGGGCAAGTATAATTCATCTAATCACCCCAATAGAGTTATATTTTTCTTCTTCAACTATCTTGCACCTTTCAAATTGACAATCTCTTATTCAAGTAAAGCACCCGTTAGTTGAAGATGAAATAATTTATTATTTATTTATTTCTTCCCACTCACTTAAATACATACGATCTGTTATGTTTTTGGGATTATCTATTTTACAAATAAATTCTAAACTATTACCATCAGGATCATTAAAATGAATTTTAGCGTGTGCATAATCTTCGTGAGGCATAACAAAAGGTTCCACTGGCTTAAATCCAAAAGCCTCTCTAGGTTTATATCCTTTGTTCTTTAACCAAGTTACCGATTCCTTTAGTCCTTGTAATGAAACTTGAAAAGCTATATGTCTTATAGATGGATGGTATTCAAGTTCTACTCTATCGCTTTTCCATAAACCCAACCAACTCTTATCTTTTTCAATCCATAAAAATGCCAACCTATTCTCAACGGTATGATCAAGTTCAAGTCCTAGGTCAGTATAAAACTCTATTGAACGATTTAAATCACTTACTGGTAAATGTGCTTCATATAATCCTTTTATCAATGATTTTCCCCCACAATTCTATAACTTTCAATTTTATTATAACCTTCACGAGATTCTTGTTAAACTAATACTACCCCTTTAGTTAAATAACTTCAACAAAGAAGGTACTTCTCCTTTATTAACTTAACTCATATTTTATCACCTCATTATCTATTTAAAAAATTGAATAAAATTATCTAATTCCGTAAGTAGAACTTATCAGTTTTATTTTTAAAAATAGCCTATTATCTAAAATACTTTTTATTATATAAACCTGCCCCTTTAATACAATAACTTCACTAAAAGGGTTCGATAATCCTTCTTGGACTATCGCACCCTTTAGTTGAACTAGAAGGTGGCTTGCTTACTCTTGCTATTATCTAAGAAGCCAGTTCAAAAATACGCTTTTGTGTTTCAAGATAAACCTGCAGATTAATAATTGGATTCACAGTTTGCGAAGCTGGTTCATTCTCTAAACTGGTTAGTTCACATTAAGAGGTTTTCTAATTATATATTCTACTCGCATTATTTTATCTATCCCAAAGGTTGAGGGGTACATATATTTTTTCACCGTAGATTTCCCTATGTATAATAGGTTTTAAAAATTGCT
>NZ_JBHUDE010000077.1:0-1510 GCF_042678205.1 Oceanobacillus luteolus | reverse complement strand
TTCCAATTAAAGAATTCAGGAGGGTTATTTGGCATGTGCAAAATAAGTATATCACAATTAATTTAAGTTTTTTAGAGAAAAATATTGACAACTATTAGCTGGTTTAGCTTAAAAATAAACATACTTATACATATAAAATAAATTAATTGAAATACTAATTAAAAAAGGTGGTGATTCAAATGAAAAAAATAACTATACTGTTTTTTCTAGTAACATTCTTATCTTTAAATACACAGTTTGCTTCAGCCGAGTCTATAAATGATAAAGAGTTTTGGAGCAAGTACCCTGATAATTCTGCAAATAATTTCCAAGACGTTAATTCATTTTATGATTCCCTTGATAAGAACGAGTATGTTGAATTTGAAAATGCAAAATTAAATATTCGTGAAAAAACTTATTTTAAAGATATTAACAAGGTTCTGTCTAAATCTGACGAGTATGGTGAATCAAGATCTGGTGGAAAAGGATACCATCCTGAAAGACAAGTATATGTATTTGTAACGGTAAGTGAGGATGGTAAAGAAATGATTACTGCGGTTTTTGACGCTGAGACTAAGAAACCCATTTCAGGAAGTTCAACCCCTTAAAAAAAGATCCATACAACTCCTAAGATGGGAGTTGTATGGATCTCTAATCAAAGAGTTCCTCATCCGGCCAGAGTTTGGAATAATGTTACGGAATTCTTTGTATTCATCTTCACCCAAAACATCTTGTAAACTATATCTATTATTTGTGCTATCAGCCTTTTTAAGACGGATTCCTAATTCAAGTTCCAGGTTCATTTCTCTTAGTCCCTCAAGTTCAGTATACATTTGTTCGTAAACTTTGTAATCGAGTACCACGGTATCAACACAATTATTTTCAAAGATAAATTGTGGTTGTTCTTTAGCTTTTTCTCGAATTTCTCTAAAACGGTTTGAAGCATAGGTAGCAGAACTTACTTGTTCCACATTAAAGTGTGGTTTGTCCATTACATTCCCCACCTTCCATCATAATTTATGATTTGTTGAACTTTCCTGCTCCAATAGTTAAGAAACCGTCTTACTCACGATCCCTTGTTGCATTAAAGCACCCGTTATTTGAACAACCCCTGTAAAGATTTCAAGTAATTATTAGTATCAAATAAAGATAATATCCATCAATAAACCAGTCAGTATTAGTAAAATTCCAAATGTTTAATGTTGAATGACTCTTTTAAATAATTCAGGTAGATGATGCGTTATTACTTTCTCACAACTGAGTGTAATTTTTCCAGGAGTTCATCCATACTATATGATTTCATTGCTGATTGAAATTGAATAAAATTAGAATATTTATCGCTATATTTAAATAATAGTGCATTCACTTCTTGACGATTCACGTCATACTTTATACATGTTTTTTCAAACTTTGGATATGTTGAGTAAAATGCTTCTTTTTTTAGTTTTTCATGTTTTTCTTTTTCCTCTTGTGCTCTTAGTTCAGCTTCCATTTCACCTATTGTTTTTGAAAATAAATCACGTTGAAAACG
>NZ_JBHUDE010000076.1:0-1393 GCF_042678205.1 Oceanobacillus luteolus | reverse complement strand
GGTTTACCTTCTTCACGTTTCTTATCATAAAACTCTCTTAGTCTCTTATTGCGTGCTATGATTTCATCGGTTGTTTTCTTTTTACGAGAATCACGAATGCCACTTTGAACAGCCATATATAAAGCGTGCCGTAGTCTATTCGAGCCTCGTTTAGTGATTCGATTTACTGATGCTGTAAACTTACCAGAAGAGTAAACACTCGGATCCACACCAGCGAATGCAACGAGCTTTTTGGCACTATCAAATCGGTTAATCTCTCCAATCTCGGAAATAATCGTTGCAGCGATTTTTTCTCCGATTCCAGGAATAGATTGGAGGAGATGGTATTCTTCAACTTCTTTAGCGAGGGCATCTATTTCTGTCGCAATCTTAGATAGATGCTCTTGGTATTGAAGTACAAGACGAACTAACATCTCAAGATTAAAGATATTACTCTGATACAGGTTGTTCTGAAATGGATTGCGAAGGGCGGCTTCTTTTAACTTTTTTGCCCTTTCTTGTGCCCAAATTTCGGAACGACTCTTACATAATTCACTAATCTTCTCTGATAATTCCCTCTCACTTGCACTTAATACAGCTTCAGATGTTGGGAATGCTAGTAAAGTAAGCAATGATACCTTTGAATATAGGCTTCCAAATACACCCCTATATTCAGGAAAAACCTGATCTAATAAGGAATGTAACTGCAGCTTAGCTTTGGCTGAGATTTCTGCAATACTTTCTTGTTGTCTAGTAAGGTTGCGTAGATTTAAAAGTTGAATACCTCGCTTTTTATAAGGCTCTAACTCTTCTTTATAAAACAGCTCACAAAGATGATAGGCATCTATTGCGTCTGTTTTAACTTTACGCAGACTTGAACTTTTTGCCCGATGTGAAATAAGAGGGTTAACAATAATATAAACGTAATTTTGTTCTTCCAAAAATTGAGTAACTGGATAATGATAGTGACCAGTTGATTCCAAGACGACCGTAGGTTGGTTGCCGTTAGCCAATTTTTCAACTTCATGAAGGAATTCTAGTAAATTCCCCAACCCTTTAATATCATGCTTAATACTAAAGCTCTTTCGATAAGGTTTGCCTTTATCTAAAAATGCTTGAATCTGACTTTCTCCTTTAGAAACATCCAGACCAATGACTGGATTCATAGACTATCTCCTCCTAGCTTATAAAATTGTCGGTATCCCCTAAGGCTTCTTGTAATGTCATAGGTTCGCTTGTTAAACGGGATCTCAATGTCCCAACCAGCCTGAAACATGTTTATACAAGTAGGGGGTGAACAGTTTAGCTGACGGGATCTAGTCCCACGGGTGCGACGTTCTACCCCGACTACCGTAATAATAAAACCTTATAAAAAAAGGTCAACCAGTAATTTCTGGCTAACCTTATATTACGA
>NZ_JBHUDE010000075.1:0-1359 GCF_042678205.1 Oceanobacillus luteolus | reverse complement strand
GGTGGCGACCCCTAAAAGTTAGAGTTTTTATTATGCAGCTGATTGGCTGGATTGAGTTCGGTATTCTATCGGACTTAATCCAGCCAATTTTGCTTTGGTTCGTACGTGGTTATACCAGTGGATGTATTCCTCGATTCGGCGTTTTAATTCTTCATACCTCACTAATTTCTCTCCATAATACATTTCCTGCTTTAATATGCCAAAGAAATTCTCCATTGAAGCATTGTCTGCGCAGGTTGCTTTACGCGACATACTTTGAAATACGTTATTTGTCTTTAATGTTTTCACCCATAGGTTGTGCTGGTAGTGCCATCCTTGATCCGAATGGATTGTAGTGCGATAAGTTGCGTGATTCCTTATTATTTCTATTGTTTCATTTAAAGGTTCCATGACAAGATCATGCGTTGGACGTTTCTTGATGCCAAATGCAATAACTTCTCCGTTATAAAGGTCAAGAATTGGATTTAAATATAGTTTTTCTTCGCCTAAACATTTGAATTCTGTGATGTCCGTTACTAACTTTTGAAGCGGGATAGGGGTACTAAATCTACGATTTAAACGGTTTTTCGATACCTTGCCAACCTTCCCCTTATAGGAATTGTATTTACGGGATTTACGCATGAATTTAACACATTTTAATCCTAGCTCTCGCATGAGGCGATACACTTTTTTATGATTTACAATGTATCCTACTTTCTGTAACTCATCCGTTATCCGTTTATAGCCATAACGTTCATGAAACGTCTTAAATAGCTGGGTAATATGTTCTTTTAGGTCAGTGTCGGGATCTTCTTTTCCAAAGTTTTTTACGTGATAATGATAGGTTGCTTCCGGAATGTCCACCACAAGGAAAATATCTTTTAATCGGAATCCTTCTTCTTTGAGTTCGAATGCCAGTTTTGCTTGTGCTTTTCGAGATAGGCATTCGGATTTTCCCGGAAAGCTTTTAGCTTTTTTAAGTACGCATTTTCTAATCTCAGTAGTTCATTTTCACGCTCTAACTCTGCTTCACGTGTTAACTTTTCTTCCTTTTTCCTTTGCTTATTAGGTTTCTTAGACATAGAAGGTCGCCCCTTTGGTTTTTGTTTCAGGCCTTCTACTCCTTGTTCTCTAAACTCTATCATCCAACGAGCAATTAGAGATGGATTGTTTAACATAAATTGATCCGCAGTTTCCTGATAAGAAGCGCCTGTCCGTAACATAAAGTGTATCGTATCCAATTTAAATTGAACAGGATATGCTTCCCTACTATTTTTTCTTTTTAACCCTTCCACCCCTTGATTTTTATAAGCACTAACCCAATTTTTTATCGGTGTATCAGACGGCATATTGTATTTTCTCGCCAATAATGCATAACCA
>NZ_JBHUDE010000074.1:0-1268 GCF_042678205.1 Oceanobacillus luteolus | reverse complement strand
TTGTTTAATAAGAAAACGGGGTTTTCTTATTAAGTTTATGCTTGGCCACTCACGTGACCTTGCTTGACATACTGGTTGTTTTGTTCAGTTTTCAAAGAGCAAATTAAAAGTCGCACTCAAAATTTAGCGACTGAATTAGTTTACCATATCGTTTTAAACATGTCAACTATTTCTTTTTTTTTAAATGGTGGAGCCTAGCGGGATCGAACCGCTGACCTCCTGCGTGCAAGGCAGGCGCTCTCCCAGCTGAGCTAAGGCCCCATTTCATTAAATGGTCGGGAAGACAGGATTTGAACCTGCGGCCCCTTGGTCCCAAACCAAGTGCTCTACCAAGCTGAGCTACTTCCCGTAAAATATGGCGCGCCCGAGAGGAGTCGAACCCCTAACCTTTTGATCCGTAGTCAAACGCTCTATCCAATTGAGCTACGGGCGCTAAATATGGTGCCGAGGACCGGAATCGAACCGGTACGGTAGTCACCTACCGCAGGATTTTAAGTCCTGTGCGTCTGCCAGTTCCGCCACCCCGGCAAGGGTTGGAGCGGAAGACGGGATTCGAACCCGCGACCCCCACCTTGGCAAGGTGGTGTTCTACCACTGAACTACTTCCGCTCGAAATTCATATAAATGCGGGTGAAGGGACTTGAACCCCCACGTCCGAAGACACTAGATCCTAAGTCTAGCGCGTCTGCCAATTCCGCCACACCCGCGCATTCAAATGGTGAGCCATACAGGATTCGAACCTGTGACCCTCTGATTAAAAGTCAGATGCTCTACCAACTGAGCTAATGGCTCTCTAAGATAAAATGGTGCCGGCCAGAGGACTTGAACCCCCAACCTACTGATTACAAGTCAGTTGCTCTACCAATTGAGCTAGGCCGGCGTTAATGGTGGAGGATGCAGGGCTCGAACCTGCGACCCCCTGCTTGTAAGGCAGGTGCTCTCCCAGCTGAGCTAATCCTCCATTCATTATGCCTGGCAACGTCCTACTCTTGCAGAGACAAAGTCTCAACTACCATCGGCGCTGGAAAGCTTAACTACTGTGTTCGGTATGGGAACAGGTGTGACCTTTCCGCCATCATTACCAGACAAAATCATTTGATATAAAATTAAGGACAAGTTATATTATATGCATTTCATTTGGAAAATGCAAGTGTTTTTTTAAACTTATACCTTAAAAACTAAATAAGAGTAATGGAACGACATCAAAATAGAATTTAGTTAAGTCCTCGATCGATTAGTATTTGTCAGCTCCACATGTCACCATGCTT
>NZ_JBHUDE010000073.1:0-1155 GCF_042678205.1 Oceanobacillus luteolus | reverse complement strand
GATTAGTTCTTCATGTGGCATAGAAAAGCACCTCCTTCAATTGATATTTCTATCTTAGCAAGAGGTGCTTCATTTTTGTATGCGTTGTTTGATTACGGGTTTACTTACAAACAGCAAGAAAGTAAAGCTTTTAATTGGATAGATACAGGAATAATAATTGGTATGTTAACTGCTTTAGGATATGTAGTTGCCTACTCTTATCAAAAAGGGTTTCTATCCTATTTTGGAGTTGATGAAGTATTTATAAGTGAAATGCCATTATCAAATATTATTATATCTATAACAGCAGTGAGTTTAATTTTAATATTTTTAATAGGTGCTTATAATAACTTAGAGTCAATATTCAAGGAATTTCCAGTTGGTAATAATCCCATTTGGTTAATGTTTAGAAAGGCAACTCTACCCTTGTTTATAGTCACAGTTTTTTGGTTAGGTTTTATTGAAGAATGGAAACTTTATTTATTTCTGTTGTCAATAATAATATTATATTATTTTGTTTATCCTGTTTTTCTTTATTGGGAGGTAAAGGGCTACAAAAATAAAATAATGATGAGATATGAAGAGTTGGAGGAAACAGGCTTTAATAAAAAGAATATCTCATTAAACTTGAAGTATAATCCTTCATTTAAAGTATTTTTAGTAGTAGTAATTTTCTTTGTGAGTTACTTTTCAGCAAATCTTATTGGTTTATCACAAGCAAAAAATAAAGATGAATTTTTAATATACAAAACCAATGATAATGAGTATTTTGTAGTAATAGCTAATGTTGGTGACAGATTTATTACTTCTCCTATTAATTTACCCAATAAAGAAATTTCAAAGAAATATCAGGTAATTGATCAAAAATCTAATGTACAAACTCCTCTAATTTTTGAAAAGGTAAAAATTGAAGGAGGTATAAAGGTTAATAAAACGAATACTAGAAAAGAATTAAAACAGCAAGAACGAGTAAATGACATTAACAAACTTTAAGGAATCTAGTTGTTTTGCCTAAACCAGCCAGTCATAAGAAGTTTTGATTGGGCTAATTAGCGAGGTATTATTCAACTAAACCAGCTAATAGTTGTCAATATATTTCTCTAAAAAACTCAAATTAATTATGATATACTTAATTTTATTCATGCTAAATAACCTTCCGTTATCACCAATCTGGAA
>NZ_JBHUDE010000072.1:0-1137 GCF_042678205.1 Oceanobacillus luteolus | reverse complement strand
TTTTTGCCTCGTCAATTCTACGTTTAAACCCATGTGAAGTATATTGGAAACCACGGTCACTATGAATGAGTGGGCGGTCAGTTTCTAATTGATCTGTAGCTTGATCCAGGGTCTTAAATACTAGATTATTATTATTGGAATGTCCTAAAACATAGCTAATAATTGAACCATCATATAAATCTAGAATCGCACTTAAATAAGCTTTCTTTGAAGTACCGTATTTAAACTCGGTAACGTCAGTTACCCATTTTTCATTAGGTTTTTCAGCATGAAATTCCCGATTTAATAAATTTTCTGCAACGTGCTGAGGTTTTGAACGCTTATATCGTGTCTTCTTCCTCCTAATAACAGATTGTATCCCGGCAATTTTCATTAGCCTATAAATTCGTTTATGATTATAACTCTTGCCAAACTTTCGATTGATATTTATCAGCATTCGACGGTAACCATATATACGCTTAACATTCTTATGGATAGCTTTCATTTCCTTAATAATTTCTTCGTTTTCAAGTTCTCGAGAGGAAGGCTTACGGTTTAACCATTTATAATAAGCAGCTCTTGAAACACCTGCAATTTCGCATAACATGACAATGCTGAGTTCCTCATTTTCATAAAGTTCTTTAATTGCAATATATTTATCTTCAAATCTTACTTGACTTATTTTCGCCTCCTTTCGATCTCCTCTAACTTTTTTAAGAATGCATTCTCGGCACGTAATCGTTCATTTTCTTTTTCAATTCGGCGAATCTCTAACTTCATTTTTTCTTCAGAAGTTAATTCTTCTTCGTTCTTCGAACGCCCTCTACGATCCTTCAACGCATCCCAACCGCCATCTTCATATTTACGTACCCATTGATAAACTTGTTGATATGATACTTGATGTTTTTCAGCTGTATCTTGATAATTCTTTCCGTTACCTAATGCATCTTGTACTATCTCAATACGTTCATTCAAAGTCGTTTTTCGTCCTTTAGTCATAGAGCTTGTCCTTCCTTTTCCTGTATCTTTTAATTCTCTATGACCATTATACTTTTTAATCCATCGGTGGAATACCCCACTACTAGATATGTCATACTTTCGAAGGACTTCATTTTGAGAGTACTCCCCTGACAAATAATCTTTAACTGCAGCTACCTT
>NZ_JBHUDE010000071.1:0-1118 GCF_042678205.1 Oceanobacillus luteolus | reverse complement strand
GGCAGCATTCCTGTAATGAACTAAAATGCGGGTTGTGTAAAAAAATAACCTCCTGATAGAATAAGAGAGTCCAAAAGCTTGCAGGCATTTATAGGACAAACTTATAAACCAGGAGGCTAATCAAGTGAATTATAACCAAAACAAAAAGATTGCACAAATTACTTCTCAAACTCTAATTATAGGTGTCGATATTGCGAAGTTCAAGCATGTTGCTAGGGCACAGGATTTTAGAGGAATTGAGTATGGAAAGCCATGTTACTTTGAAAACACGAAAGATGGTTTCCAAGATTTTATTAAATGGATTACCTTTATTATACAGGAACAGGGCATGAATAAAGTGATAGTCGGTATGGAACCAACTGGTCATTACTGGCTGAATTTAGCTCACATTCTTAAAGAAAATGATATTAAGTTTGTGGCTGTTAACCCACTTCACGTAAAGAAATCGAAGGAATTAGACGATAATTCACCAACTAAAAATGATGTGAAGGATGCCAAAGTTATTGCACAGTTAGTTAAAGACGGGAGATACGCTGAACCTACAATTCCGCAAGGAGTTTATGCAGAACTCCGAGTGGCTAAAAAAATTCGTGATCTCCTAACTGAAGATCTTCAAACCGTTCAAGGCCAAGTTCACAACTGGATAGATCGTTATTTTCCAGAGTTCCTTACTGTCTTTAAAAAGTGGGAGGGAAAAGCTGCATTACAGTTTTTAAAGCTCTGCGCATTACCACATGAGTTAGTGAAGTTCTCTGATCAAGAATTATTAATTCATTTAAGAAAAACTGTGAAACGCGGTGTTGGTCTTGGTAAGATCCAACAGTTAAAACAAGCAGCCAGTAAGTCTATTGGACTTAAGCAAGGTGCCAGTATGGCTAAATTGGAGCTTAAAACATTAATTGATAAATATGAATTAATCCAAATGAAATTCGAAGAATTAGATTCTAAAATTGATACATTAATTGACCAGATACCTGGTGTTCAACAAATGTTGGCAATTAAGGGTGTTGGAAGAGATACAGTTGCTGGATTTTTTGCCGAAGTTGGTGATTTGAATGAATATTCCCACCCAAGGCAACTGATTAAGTTAGCTGGATTAAGTCTCAAAGAGAACACCT
>NZ_JBHUDE010000070.1:0-1115 GCF_042678205.1 Oceanobacillus luteolus | reverse complement strand
TTGTAAAAGATAAAATGAGTGGTGAACTAACAAATAAAGAGATTATGGAAAAGTACGGCATTAAAAATGTTTCACAAATTAAAACATGGATGAAATGGTATAGAGAGAACCAAATTCACCGATTTGATCAACCAATAGGTAAACAGTATTCCTATGGTCATGGCCCTGAATGGAAAAGTGAAGAGGAAAAGAAAAATGCACAAATAGAACATTTACAGATGGAGAATGAGATTTTAAAAAAGTATTTAGAAGTGAAAAAGGAGTTGAGAAAGAAGTAGTTTTACGACTGGTGGATAAATTCCGAGAAAGATATACAGTAACGGCTATTTTATCTGCATTAGGAGTGGCGAGATCAACGTTTTATCGATGGACGAAAGAACCATTAAAGCCTATGACAGAAGCCGAGTTAGCCATTAAATCTCTTTGCCAAGAGAATAAATATCGTTATGGACATCGGAAAATAACTAAATTACTTAAAAAGAATTATAATATAAAATTACACCGAAATACTGTACAACGTATTATGCAAAAATTAAATTTGCAGTGTCGAGTTAAACCGAAACGAAGATGGAAATCACAAGGTGAGACGGTTATAATCGCACCCAACTTGCTTGAAAGAGACTTCACTGCATCGAAGCCAAACGAGAAGTGGGTTACAGATATTACTTATATACAATACGGTACCAGTACATTATATCTATCAACTATTCTGGATTTATATAATAACGAAATAGTTGCATATAAACTTTATGATCATCAGCAGACACCATTAGTCATTGACACACTAAAAGATGCTTTAGAATCAAGAGGAAATCCAAATGGAGTTATCATTCATTCTGATCAAGGAAGCGTGTATACATCTTATGCATATCAACATCTAGTCAAAGAAATGAATTTAGTTAGTAGCATGTCTAGGCGAGGAAACTGCTGGGATAATGCGGTTATTGAATCATTCCACTCTAATATTAAGTCTGAAGAGTTTCAGTATGTAAAACATAATTCATTATCACTTTACGAAGTTAGAAGTCGTGTAGATATATTTATGAAGCATTATAATGAAGAGCGTATTCAAGAAAAATTAGGCTACCAATCTCCAATAGAATTTCGTGGAATGG
>NZ_JBHUDE010000069.1:0-1091 GCF_042678205.1 Oceanobacillus luteolus | reverse complement strand
GCGTGAAATACGCTTTATCGAATAGTTAATTATAAAGAAAATAAGGGCTGGCAAAGTTCTAAACTTTTCATTGCATTCTTCTAAACTTTTTGCTTGCAAAATACATTGGGAGTTTACTTGGTGATGGATATATCAGTAAAGGTGCTAAGAGAAGTATTAATTACTATTACCAAGAACATTTTGGTGAGAGTCAAAGAGAATATCGTATATGGAAATTATCAAAACTAAAAAATCTTGGATTTACGATTAACGGGAACTATCTACGCTCTAAAAGTCATCCATATTTCACAAACTTATATCCCCTACTTTATCCAAACGGAATAAAATCATTAACTTCCTCATTTTTATCGAAATGTAATCATCCTATATTTATAACGACACTATATTTAGATGATGGAAGTTTAAATTTCTCTTATCATTATAATAAAGAAAAAAATACTTTGTATTGTCATCCGAGTATTCAACTCTATACTTTAAATCTAACTAGAAATGAAAATGTAAGTTTAGCGGAACATCTTAATCAAACATTTAACACAAATTTTTCTATTTCTAGTCATCCAGATGGCAATAAGAGTTTATTGAAGCTTAACAAAGAAATAGATGTACGGTACTTTTTAAATCTGATCAAACCTTATGTTCAAGAAATACCCTCTATGAAATATAAAACTTGCCTTGAAGAGAAGATAAGATTATACAACAATAAGATAAAAGAAAGATATGGAAAAGAGGTAATAATTAAAATAAGTTCATCAAGTAGAAGGAACCCTTACTCCACTCTTGAACTTAACACTATTATCCAAATGAAAAGGTCGGGATATAAAGACAAAGAGATTGCAAGTAAATTAGGAAGAACCTATTGGTCTGTTATCTATAAAATGAGTGAATTGAGAAAGAAAGGATTGTTGTGACTTTTATGTTTGATGAACTTTCAGTTCAATAAATGTTATTCATATAGAAAAAGAGACCCAAAATTTATAGGGTCTCTTGGGCTTGTCAAATAAAGTGTGTAAGTCCCCATTTACTCAAGGTATTTTAACACCCTATCTTTCAGTTCATCATGAAGAAGAAGCTGGTTCATCACCATGGCCCAG
>NZ_JBHUDE010000068.1:0-1063 GCF_042678205.1 Oceanobacillus luteolus | reverse complement strand
TCAGAATCACACATGCATTATCAAGAAATAACTGAATAAAATTGGCTGGCAAGCTTATGTATATTTTCATTGCAATGTTGTGTACTTTTCACTTGCAAAACACACATGAGATTAAAAATGAAATATCTACTGCAGTTGGAAGGAGATTGCGAGTAGTTTGGAGGCTAATAGTAATAACGCTTCCGAACAATTCAAAGCCTTTTCGGAGTCATTAAACATTATGGAAGAGAATTATAAGAATGAAATTGAACGTCGGGATAAATTATTAATGGAGAATATGAGGTTGATGAAAGAGTTAAAAGAACAAAAGAAAAAAGGTTTCCTCAAAAGACTTTTTGAAAAGTAACAAAATAACTGTATCGAAAAGGGTAGGGGAGTTATTGAACCAATTTTACTTATCTATGTCCAAGTAGATCAAATATATTTAAAGGAAATCTAAACGTGATGGTAATTCAGTTAAGCGTTCAAAAAGATGAACACCTGTGTTTATGTATTCCTGTAAATATGGATACACCCCCCCTCTAAAAGACGAACAGAAGGGGAGGGTAATTGCATACTAACTTCCTTTTGGTTAATGAAATAAGCTTGTATAACTTTATTAATGTAAATAATTATAACTGTATTTCCGTATTAAAATTATAGTAATTGAAGAAAGTAACAAAGTTTGTGAAAAAATGTACTTAAACAAACGGGGCAGGATTGTTTAACAAGGATTTAATTATTTAATGGTAAAATAATATTAGAAAAGTGGAGATATTTAGATGACTTTACATCATTTCATCGGTGCTAATATTGAACTTCCTACTGGTAGTTTTGGTAGGAATCCAACATATAAACCTCTTTCGGAGTTGAAGTTAAAAGGAATGAGCGAAGACAAGCATAATAAAAAGAATAACGGTTCTAAGCTCGTTAAGGCTTACGAAACAGAAGAAGATGCAAGTGGGATTGATGTTCTTAATGATGCTAGTATAGTTTCATGGACACATCTAAGTTAAATTTATACAATGAATTTCAAGGAGGATGTGTCCGATGAATACAAGAAATAACGGTAAACGATATAATG
>NZ_JBHUDE010000066.1:0-982 GCF_042678205.1 Oceanobacillus luteolus | reverse complement strand
TTATATTGTGTGGGTATACGCAGTCTGTCTTTTCTGGTCGTAAAATAGAAGCCTTACTACAGGACAGTGTTCGGATGATGTGGCTAGCGCAGGGTTACGAACCAAGCTACCGCACCATTAATCGATTTCGTTCTAATCCCCTCATTGAAGAGATTCTTCGTGAATGTTTTGTACAGTTTAGAAATCAATTAGTGGAGAAGGAACTGATAGAGGAAGATGCGATTTTTATTGATGGAACGAAGATTGAAGCAAACGCCAATAAGTTCACCTTTGTTTGGCGGAAGTCCACCGAAAAATATAGTGACAACCTGATTGAAAAATCGAATCAACTGTATGATGAGTTATTAGAGAAGGAAATTATTCCGGCGATTGAGCGAGAAAATCAAGAAGAGTTATCCGTTCAAGAGATGGAAAAAGTAGTTGAAAAGTTAGATGAAAAAATGGAAGAATACAACGAAAAAATTGAAGCTTGTGAAGTTGGCAGCGAGCGAAAGAAAATCCGTTCGGAACGTAAATTTCCAAAACGAGCTCGTAAGCAGTTTGAGGATTTCATCATTCGTAAACAAAAGTATCAAAACGATATGGAGATCTTCGGTAACCGCAATAGTTACTCGAAGACAGATCCAGATGCGACGTTTATGCGCATGAAAGATGACTACATGAAGAACGGTCAGTTGAAAGCTGGTTATAATGTACAGATTGCGACGGAAGGTCAATACGCACTAGCTTACGATGTTTTCCCGAATCCAACGGATACACGTACGTTGATTCCTTTTCTCAACACAATTGAAGATCACTTCTTTGAGCTTCCAGAACACATTGTCGCAGATGCGGGGTACGGCAGTGAACAGAATTATGAAGATATCCTAGAGAATCGAAATCGAATACCACTCATTACATACAATCAGTATCGAAAGGAGAAGAAAAAGAAACACAGAGAGAATGCTTTTCATGTAGACAACTGGGAATATAATGAAGAAGA
>NZ_JBHUDE010000065.1:0-938 GCF_042678205.1 Oceanobacillus luteolus | reverse complement strand
GTAATTTTATTCAAACAAAGTTACAGTTTCAAGCTGTATTCGAGCAAGTATTCCCTGAATACCGAGGAGTTTTTGGGGAGCTATATTCTTTTGTTTCTTTACGGATTCTCCAAGAATATAAAGCGTCAGAGGATATCTTGATGACAAGCGAGGACAAGCTAGCAAATCGTATACATGAGTTATGTAGAAGTCGTTCTGAAAAGTGGGCGTATGAAAAGGCTCAGAAACTCAAAGCGGCTGCGGCTCGTAATCCATTTAAAAAGACGTTGTATCAGAGTCACCTTTTGAGCATGGGAATGTACATTGATATGCTTCTTCAATTTAAAGAGCATCTATCAAAGTTGGAGGCTGAGATAGATACTCTAGCTAAAGAAATTGAAGAATATGAGATTATCAAATCTATCCCCGGTATCGGAGAAAAAATCGCTGCCACGATCATCTCAGAAATTGGGGAAATAGATCGATTTAATCACCCTAAAAAACTTGTAGCATTTGCCGGTGTTGACCCTAGCGTTTTCGAATCTGGTAGATTCAAAGCAAGTATTAACCGCATCACTAAAAGAGGTTCCAGTAGGCTTAGACACGCTTTATACTTGGCTGTATGTTGTGCAATTCGAGACAAACGCAAGAAGAAAACTACTGATGAAATACTCCCTCGAAATAAGAAAATGAGAGAGTTTTACGATAAAAAACGCAACGAAGGTAAACCATTTCGAGTAGCGATCATTGCTTGCGTGAATAAGTTATTACACTGGATATACGCTTTATTAAAAAACAAAACAGTTTTCCAAGATATAGCCTAAAAACTATATCTAACTAAAAAATCCAAAACCTTCCAGATTGGTGATAACGGAAGGTTATTTAGCATGAATAAAATTAAGTATATCATAATTAATTTGAGTTTTTTAGAGAAATATATTGACAACTATTAGCTGGTT
>NZ_JBHUDE010000064.1:0-902 GCF_042678205.1 Oceanobacillus luteolus | reverse complement strand
TGTTTAGTGCAAAATAAAAGTTAAGAGAATTGCAACCAAAATGTTAGAAGGTTGCACAAAAAGAAAAGGCTTGCCAGCCCTCTCAAAATACCCTACCGTTATTGGTGTCGAATCAACTAATGGTGGGAGAGTGAAAGGATGCTAGCAATGCCTGAAATCAATCATATCAAAAAATTAAGGAATATAAAATCCCTATCAATCAATGAAATTTCAAAGCGTACTGGTTTTAGTTGGGTAACTGTTAAAAAATACGCAGACGGCGATCAATTACCTACAGAAAAAATCGTTGAGAAAAAGGGAATGATGTATCAAGAAGGATGGGGAGAAATTGTAATTGACTGGCTTGTCGAAGATTATGCGCTAAAAAAGAAAGCCAGACGGAACAACAAAAATATCTTCGAAGGATTACAGAAATTAGGATTCCCCGGTTCTTATCGAACCGTTTGTGATTTCATTAAGAATGAATGGAAAGAAAAAATGTTAGATCAATCGGATGAAATGAAAGAGGAATATGAGAGATTGACTCATCCTCCTGCCGAAGCTCAAATTGACTTTGGCATTACCGAAGCAATTGAAGATGGTAAAGCAAAAGATATCCATGCATTAGTAATGAGTTTTCCGTATAGTAACGCAGGATTTGCAGTTCCTTTGCCTGCAGAAAATCAGGAATGCTTTTTAGAAGGTCTTAAAATGCTCTTTAACCAAACGGGGTTTGTTCCAAGAAACCTTCGCCTGGATAACCTTTCTGCAGCAGTAGTAAAGGCAAGGGGGCGTGGTCAGGAAACTGTTTTCAATGAAGAATTTCTACGTTTCGCAAACCATTATGGGTTTGAGGCGCAAGCCTGTAATGCAAGAAAAGGAAATGAAAAAGGACATGTAGAAAACAAAGTCGGATATGTTCG
>NZ_JBHUDE010000063.1:0-827 GCF_042678205.1 Oceanobacillus luteolus | reverse complement strand
GAATAACCTCCCAATCTTATATGTTTATTCTAACAATAAAAAAATAAACTGCGAAGCAAGAGCCGTACGCTCTCTCACTTACACAGTTTATTTTACACTCCCTTGCAGTCCTTTTTCAGAGAAGTACTAACATAAACATGAATTTATTTCTCGCATTTAATCTTCAAAGTCGATTTCCAATATTTCACCTGTTAAGGCATCTATCACCATTTCCACTTCACCGCGGTTTGTTTCAAGTTCAATTTCGTATTCATAACGATTGTCGTCTTCATCCAATTCTAATTCCACTACCTTACCGCCGACTTGATCCATAGCGATTTTCTTCGCCTCGTCAGCAGAGATGATGTTCTTCATCGTTTCTTTTTCTTTACTATCATTATCGTTATCATCCGCTTCTACTCTAAAAATTTCTCCAGTATAGGCTTCGATATAGATGTCATATTCTGCTTCTCCATTTTCAATCTCCACTTCATAATAGACAAATCCATCTTCATTTTCCAATTCGATATCATCAATATGGCCATCTTGTTCCGATAGCGCAATTTCTTTTACCTGATCAATTGAAAGCAAGCTTTTTTCTTGTGAAACATTTGCCGTTTTCGCTACACTTTCTGCTTGAATAGCTTCATTGCCGTTGTTGGTTGCTGCCCCTATGATAGATGCCCCACCTAATAAAATTCCAGCCGTTACGATTCCGGTTACTAATACTTTTTTCATTTTACTTCCTCCTCGTATATTATGTTTAGGCACTTAGTTTCCGCCTATTATTTCCCTTGTTAATCAACCTGTTGATATGTCAAATGACTTGGACGCTCTGGGATATTCCT
>NZ_JBHUDE010000062.1:0-781 GCF_042678205.1 Oceanobacillus luteolus | reverse complement strand
TGTAACTGCTAAACTATAATAGACAGTTATTGCTAAATAAGAATGAACACTTTCTATGGGGATAGGCATGTAAAAGGATGTTGCCCCGTAGGGGCGACAGCCTTTTACATGCTCGGCGAATTATGTCAGTCCCCTCATTATCAAACGCTCCTTCTCCTGTATAATATTTAATTATATTATACGTTAGTGGGGGTACGTGGAAGGTGGAAAAGTGGGAAATGTACATGGAAATTCATCAATTAAAAAAACAAGGATTTAAAGTAAGGGGTATAGCTAGAAAACTAGGTATTTCACGAACAACAGTATATAAATATCTTCGAAAATCACCGGAGGAAATGAGTGTATGGATGGCTTCAACAAAGTCTCGAATGAAGAAGCTAGATCCGTATGAAATGGTTATCCATACATGGTTAACAGAACATCCAGATTTATCTGCAGCTCAAGTTCATGATTGGCTACTCGAAAGATATGAAGATCTACAAGTCGCTGAAAGTACCGTTCGTAATTATGTAAAGGAATTACGTGAAAAGTATTCCATTCCAAAAACAAAAGAAAAACGGGTATACCAAGCAGTTCCAGAACTTCCAATGGGACAGCAAGCACAAGTAGATTTTGGACAAACACAACAGAAAAAGCGGGATGGAAAGAAAGTAACGCTGAACTTTATTAGCTTTGTGCTTTCGCACTCTCGTTATAAGTATGTGGAGTGGTTAGACCGCCCTTTTACAACGAGGGATATGATTCAAGCTCATGAGAATGCATTTGAATACTTCGGCGGAAT
>NZ_JBHUDE010000061.1:0-761 GCF_042678205.1 Oceanobacillus luteolus | reverse complement strand
TTTGTGTGCGCCCGGCATGGGTGTAATCTCTAGGGTGAGAGTCCCGAGCCATGAAGGCAGAAGTAGTGGTTAGCTTAACGCAAGGGTGTCCGTGGCGACGCGGAATCTGAAGGAAGCGGGCGGCAAACTTCCGGTCCGAGGAACACGAATTTCATATAAGGCTAGGTATCATTGGGTGAGTTTGCACAACAAAACAAAGTCCTTTCTGCCAAAGGTGATACAGAGTAAATGAAGCGGATAGATGGAAGGAAAGATTATATCCTTACCCGGGGAGGCCTGATGGATACGTGAAGTACCCTTCATAACCTGCCTAGCGATAGGTAGCTGAACCATCAGGAGTCAGCAGAAGTCATAGTACGAATCGGTCTAGAACGATTCGGAAGGACGGAACAATTGAGAGAGAATAGCCCTTTACATTCAGTGAGTCATGGTGAACACAGAAAACGCAGTACCTCACTAGAGGAAAGAGACGGTGAATCCCGTTGGGGTCCTCTAGGAGGGTGGAGTGACCGCTGGCATAAGAGGATAAGCTATTCACGGAAGGAAGAGTAACGATGCTTTTGAATCAAATTCTATCACGACAGAATATGCTTCTCGCACTCAAACGAGTCGAACAGAATAAAGGAAGCCACGGAGTAGACATGATGCCCGTACAAAACCTACGTCAGCACATTCTCGAAAATTGGCCTTCCATAAAAGAAGCGATTCTCCAAGGTACCTATGAACCGATGCCAGTCCGCAGGGTCGAAATCCCGAAACCT
>NZ_JBHUDE010000060.1:0-724 GCF_042678205.1 Oceanobacillus luteolus | reverse complement strand
CTCCCTCATTATAGTAAGTGAAATCTCCCGATTTCTTTCATTTTCTTAGATTTTCATACCAGTTTGATTATAGTAATTTATTATTTTGTGGTTGATGTTACCTATTGAGGTAAATTTTGGACCAAGAGAGCAAAAAAGACTCACATTCAACTAGACCATTTATAGGTAATAATTGGTAAATGAGTTAAAGTATGATCGCACAAGTAGATCTCCACACGTCTCATGGAGGTCAACCCTCCCATGTCTCACAGAGTCTTCGCTCTAAAATTCCTTCGTCCAACCTTACCATGAGGTGGATGTCAGTCATGCTGCCCCACAGGGTCCATGCCCGAAGTTTAGTTGCTTTGCTGACTAATCCGTGCTTCAGTTTTTATAAACACTAAATACTAAAATCAAGCTTGTAATCTCCTAAAAAATTGCTTCCTAAGCGGCTTTTTTCACTAACTCTAAATCTCGCATATGAGGAATATCCTGCAACATTTTCTCTTCACTAAATTCAAATTGCTTTTTCCCTATCGCAAAGAGTATGCGAATCAATTTATTACACAAAGCAATAAGGGATTGCATCTTCTTCAACGGATTCTCAGGTCGTTGCGTATAATAAGCATGCAAAGCTTTAAATGCGGTGTTTTTTGCAACTAGTATCATACAAACTCTAAACAAAAGGGCACGCAGTTTTTTCCTACCTCTTTTAGTAATGGTAGTTCTTCCCTTATGCTTTCCT
>NZ_JBHUDE010000059.1:0-687 GCF_042678205.1 Oceanobacillus luteolus | reverse complement strand
GTTCGGTATGCGGATGACTGTAACATATACGTGAAGTCTAAGCGTGCGGGTGAACGTACCATGATGAGCATCCAACGGTTCATCGAAGGCAAGCTTCGGTTGAAGGTGAATGAACAGAAGTCAGCAGTCGACCGTCCTTGGAGACGAAAATTCCTTGGCTTCAGCTTTACCTCGTCGAGAGAGCCAAAGGTACGTATAGCAAAACAGAGTTTAGAACGAATGAAGTTGAAAGTAAGGGAAATCACTTCAAGAAGGATGCCATACTCGATGGATTATCGACTGAAGAAGCTGAATCAATACCTAACGGGCTGGTGCGGCTATTTCGCATTGGCAGACACGCCATCTATCTTTAAAAGTCTGGATGGGTGGATACGTCGAAGGCTCCGCATGTGCTTATGGAAGGCATGGAAGAAACCGAAGACGAAGACTCGTAACCTAATGAAGTTAGGAGTGCCCCATTGGCAAGCTTATGAATGGGGAAACAGTCGGAAAGCCTATTGGAGAATCGCGAAAAGTCCAATTTTACAACGAACCCTTGGCAACTCCTACTGGAGTCGCCAAGGGCTCAGAGGTCTACACGACCGTTATAAATTCTTGCGTTATCAATCTTGATTGAACCGCCGTATACGGAACCGTACGTACGGTGGTGTGAGAGGACGGAGGTTAATCGCCTCCTCCTACTCGATT
>NZ_JBHUDE010000058.1:0-684 GCF_042678205.1 Oceanobacillus luteolus | reverse complement strand
TGTAATGTTCTCATGTTGGCGAGTTAAATTGCGAAGGTTTAAGAGTTGAACACCTCGCTTTTTATAAGGTTCTAAATCCTCTTTATAATATAGTTCGCACAGAAGATAAGCATCAACGGCGTCTGTCTTAACCTTACGCAAACTAGAACTCTTTGCCCTATATGAAATCAGTGGATTGACGATAATTAACAAATAATTATGCTCCTCCAAAAACTGAACAACCGAAGCATGATAGTGTCCGGTAGCTTCCAAAACAACTGCTGGCTTCTGCCCCGTAATTTCCTTTAAGTGCTTCAAAAAATCATGAAGTGCTGTTAAGCCCTCACGAGTATGCTCCACTTTAAAACTTTTACGATATGGCTTTTTCTTGTCCAAAAATGCTTGAACCTGACTTTCCCCTTTAGAAACATCCAGACCAACGACTGGATTCATACAAAAATCTCCTCCTCAAAAAAATATTTGCCGGTACCCCTAATCCTCCTTGTAATGTCATAGCTTCGCATGTTAAACGGGATCGGGTCCCAACCAGCTCAATCATGTTTTTACAAGTAGGGGGCGAACGGTTTAGTTGACGGGATCAAATGTCCCACGGGCAGAGACGTTCTACCCCGGCTACTGTTATAATAAAACCATATAAAAAATGGTCAACCAGAAATATCTGGTTAACCTTATATTACGAAAGGG
>NZ_JBHUDE010000057.1:0-664 GCF_042678205.1 Oceanobacillus luteolus | reverse complement strand
TCAGGCTGTCGAGAAACCCTCGACAGCCTATTTATTTCTTTTTATTTATCAAAATAATAAAACAACTCTATTGCCTAATTTGGTATAATATTAGTAATAAAAATAGGCGGTGATTAGGTTGTTTCATACAAGAAGTAATACTCAAAATGAAGTTGAGTTTGTCTGTCTGGAAGACTTAGTACCACAAGATCACTTACTACGAAAAATTGATAAATACATTGATTTCTCTTTCATTATAGATAAAGTAAGACCTTATTATAGTGAGGATAATGGTCGACCTTCTTTAGATCCCCTCGTCTTATTCAAAATGATGTTTATTGGTTATTTTTATGGGATTCGTTCCGAGCGTCAACTGGAGAAGGAAATTCAAATGAATCTAGCGTATCGTTGGTTTCTTGGTTTAAAAATTTCTGATCCTGTTCCACACCACTCCACGATTAGTTGGAATCGCCGTACGCGATTTAAAGACACGAACATATTTCAAGATATTTTTGATGAAATTGTTCTCCAAGCTATTAACCACCAAATGGTTGGTGGGAGGGTTTTGTTTACGGACTCCACCCATCTAAAGGCTAACGCCAATAAACATAAATTCACGAGAGAAGAAGTGGAGGTAGAGGTTCGAGATTACGTAGAAGAATTAAATCAAGCTATTGAAGAAGAT
>NZ_JBHUDE010000056.1:0-602 GCF_042678205.1 Oceanobacillus luteolus | reverse complement strand
TGTAAGCGTCAAGTAAAAATGAACACTTTTCGCTAATTAATTTTGGACACTATCGTCATTAAAAATAGTCTTACGATTTTTCATTCTGTAACTATCATCGTCTTTAAAATTTAGAACTTCTGCTCGATGAATTATTCGGTCTAAGATTGCTGTAGTAATTCCTGGATCACCCAATAATTCACCCCATTCAGAAGGGGCCTTATTAGATGTTAGGATAATGGATGATTTATCATATAAATCATTAATCAAATGAAAGAATAAATTAGCTTCACGATTATCCATAGCCATAAACATCAAATCATCAATAATAACTAGATTGGAATCTCTAATTCTTTTCATGCGTGTTTGAGATTTTCTAGTAAACTCTTCCGTTTTAAGCAAATGAACCAGTTCCCCCATGGAGATAAAAGATACTTTGTAGCCTTTATATATAGCTTCTATCCCTAATCCTGTCGCCAAGTGAGTTTTACCTACACCTGGCGGCCCTAAAAGGATGAGGTTATAAAGTTGGTCTAACCATGTCAGTTCTTTCAATTGATTCATTTGCTTTTTTGTAAGCGCTTGTTGTTCATGCAATCGATAATCATCCAATGTTTTGTAGA
>NZ_JBHUDE010000055.1:0-601 GCF_042678205.1 Oceanobacillus luteolus | reverse complement strand
TAGTCCCACGGGTGCGACGTTCTACCCCGACTACCGTAATAATAAAACCTTATAAAAAAAGGTCAACCAGTAATTTCTGGCTAACCTTATATTACGAACGGGTGCAAGAGATGAAAAGAGCAACGATATTATAACAGCGTTGCTCTTTAATGTTTAGAAATATTTTCTATAAAGCTCTTGTCGCAGTCTACCACTTAGTTCTGCGTATATCCTTGTAGTTTCACTTTTTTCGTGACCTAATAGACTTTGGATAACTTCTAATGGGGCACCATTATTTAACAAGTGAGTTGCATAACTGTGTCTCAACTGGTGAGGATGAATCGTTTTATTTACATTGTAATAATAAAACCATATAAAAAATAGTCAACCAGTAAATTCTGGTTAACCTTATAATACGAAGGGGCAGTTTTCTTGAATAAGTCGGGTAGTAAAAAGGGAGTGAATCAACTGGATATAAAAATCTTGTATTATAAGAGATTTAAAGGGAACGAAAAGGTGTAACTGCTAAACTATAATAGACAGTTATTGCTAAATAAGAATGAACACTTTCTATGGGGATAGGCATGTAAAAGGATGTTGCCCCGTAGGGGCGACAGCCTTT
>NZ_JBHUDE010000054.1:0-579 GCF_042678205.1 Oceanobacillus luteolus | reverse complement strand
GGAAGCAACACGGAAAAAAACCACTAACGGACAGGGAGGAAGTGAAGGACACAAAAACAATCCGTAAGAGTAAGACGGATCCAGAAAGTGGTTTTATGTCTCGTGACAATAAACAAGAAATGTTCTGTTACCTCGATCATCGTACGACAGACATGAAATTTAATATTATTACAGATGCTTATGTCACTCCAGGAAACGTTCATGATTCCGTCCCTTACTTAGAACGATTGGATCGACAAATAAACAGATTTGATTTAAAAGTAGAAGCGGTTGCCTTAGACTCAGGTTACTTGACTAACCCAATATGCAAAGGATTATCAGATAGAGACATATTTGGAGTTATCGCTTACCGTAGATATCATCCGACGAAAGGATTATTTCCAAAATGGAAGTTTAAATATGATAAAGAACAAGATATTTATATTTGTCCGAACGGACAAACTTTAGCCTATTCGACCACAAGTAGAGATGGCTATAGAGAGTATAAATCCAATCCTAAACAATGTGTAGGTTGCCCACTATTAAAAGAATGTACCAGGTCAAAAAATCATCAAAAAGTAGTAACTCGCCATGTTTGGG
>NZ_JBHUDE010000053.1:0-572 GCF_042678205.1 Oceanobacillus luteolus | reverse complement strand
CCTAAAAGTTAGACACGGTTAATTCATTATGCAGCTTGCTCAAAATGAGTTCGGTATTGTACCGGACTCATTTTTAACTTTGCTTTCAACCGTTTCGTATTATAGTATTCTATATATTTTTGTAGTTCTAGTTTAAAATGCTCTACATTTTCGAATTCCTTATAATAAAGAAATTCTGATTTCATAATCCCAAAGAAATTCTCCATCACAGAATTATCATAACAATTTCCCTTACGGGACATGCTTTGCTTGATCCCTCTATCTTGAAGGGCATGACGATATTGTTTCATCTGATAATGCCAACCTTGATCGGAATGCATGAGTAATTGATGCTTTGCCGGCAAGCGAATAAGAGCTTTCTCCAACATCTCTGAAACGAGTGAATACGTTGGTCTAGAACCTATTGTATATGTAATAATTTCTCCATTGAATAAATCTAATACTGGCGATAAATAAAGCTTTTCACCAAATAACTTAAACTCCGTTATATCTGTTACCCACTTTTGATTTGGTTCCTCTGCTGTAAATTGACGATCTAAATGATTTGGTGCCGTTTTTCCTACAGTACCTTT
>NZ_JBHUDE010000052.1:0-533 GCF_042678205.1 Oceanobacillus luteolus | reverse complement strand
CTTCAGAAATCGGGAAGGATGTTTGGCTGCACGAGTACGCTGGTAATCATACAAGATGATTGCAGGACTCATCCGACCTGTACGATAAAGCCACATATAAGATTTGGAAGTGGCTGGCCGATCGGGTTCCGAAAGGACCTGAAGGCTCGTCTCATCCGCATGCAAAATATCCTGTTTCAGGAGATGTTCTCGCATCTGATCATAGATGGGACTTAACCAGGTATTGGCTCCATAGAGTATCCAATTGGATAAGGTTTGCCGGGATAAGGAAATGCCAAATCGCTCCATATGTTTCTCTTGGCGGTGTAAAGGCATACTTTCCACGTATTTTTGTGTCATCGTGTATGCCATCGCAGATGGGGATGCCAAACTTCTAGGGAAAACAGGAGCGGGCATTTTCGCTGTGACAATTGGAGTCTCCAATTCATTCCGTTCACAATGACGGCAACCATATACATACTGTACATGTTCCTTCAGTTTCACTTGTGCCGGGATGACTTCTATTTCCCTGCGTACTTGCGTACTCATTTCAT
>NZ_JBHUDE010000051.1:0-527 GCF_042678205.1 Oceanobacillus luteolus | reverse complement strand
CCGTACGAACTCGTATACGATCAAGACGCTTTACTCGTTGTAAACGAAAATGCAGGAGACGTTATCTTAACCGCAGAGTTTCAATCTTACCGCGAAGAAAGAAAATTAAATATAGCGATTTGTCGAAAACAAGACCCTGAAAGCAAAGGGAAAGTTGAAAATGTCGTCGGTTTTATCAAAGGAAATTTCGCAAAAAATAGAGTGTACGAAAACATTGAACAATGGAATGATGCGATGTTGAGATGGTTAGCAAGGACGGGGAATAAAAAAGTTCACAATACAACTAAAAAAAGACCAGTCGAAGTGTTTTCTCTGGAAAAGCAACACTTACGACCAGCCGTCAAAAAAATAAATATTTCACCTATTGATTCTAGTATAACAAGAACGGTGAGGAAGGACAATACCATCCTGTATCTCTCGAATCGCTATTCGGTTCCTCTCGGAACATACACAAAAGAGAAAAATGTCTATATTGAAGTGACAGATGATGGTAACTTACTGATACGCGGCGAAAAAGATGGTCCCGT
>NZ_JBHUDE010000050.1:0-521 GCF_042678205.1 Oceanobacillus luteolus | reverse complement strand
GAAGAAGATGCGTATCTATGTCCAAATGGAAGAAAAGTGCGGTTTAGCTATCACTCCAAACGAAAGGACAGGTACGGATTTACACGTGAGTTTAAAGTGTATGAATGTGAGGACTGTTCAGCCTGTCCACTGCGCGATCTGTGCACCAAAGCAAAGCCGGGTAACAACCGGAAAGTCTACATCAATGAAAAGTGGGAATCTCAAAAAGAATATGTACGCACGAAGCTTTCAGACGAGAAAACCGGTGAAATTTACGGGAAACGTAAAATTGATGTGGAGCCAGTTTTCGGATTTCTGAAGGCTAATTTGGGTTTCACTCGTTTTTCCGTTAGAGGAAAACAAAAGGTGACCAAGGAATTAGCCTTTGCATTAATGGCGGTGAACTTGAGAAAGTACACCGCCAACAACCCAGGTATAGTGACCGATGATGATAAATTTTACTCAAAAAAGGATCCAAGCAAAATTTTTTGCTTGGATCCTTTTTAATTACTGTTTTTGGCTAGTTATGTCCCAGCCTCTTT